>JANOHG010000285.1:0-10166 GCA_031406375.1 Archangiaceae bacterium
CGCGGCTTCGAGCAGCTTCACGAGCGCGAGCCGTGGGAACTGCACTTCTTCTTCACCGAGAGGGATTGGGGTACCGGAGCTGGGATCGACGTGAAGAGCAGCTACACCGACGGGCTCGAGCTGGGCGTCAACTACATGAAGGAAGGATTGCTGCTCGACGGCGATCGCGCCCGCTTTGCAGCCAGCGGTGGAATAGGGTTGAGAAATCGCCTGAGCGACGGGGGCATCTACCCTTTCTTCAGCCGCACGGCGTTCGATGTGCGGTGGTACTCGCCGGCCCTGGTTGCCGATGTGCGGCCTGCACTGGTGATGAAGGGCGATCTGACCGCGCGGCAAGAGATCGACAAGCTGATTCAGCTAGAGAACTACTACGCGGGCACTGCGTCGGGTTCGATCAATCTCTCGGCAGTCGCGCGCCCTGGATTGACGGTGTCGGTGGGCGCTGGCATCCAGTGGCGGCGCATCTGGGGCCTCGACTCGCGGGGGGCGATCATCCCTCCCACCGTTCACTTCACCGAGCAGGTGCGCGCTTTCTTTGAAGGCAAGTTCGATTTGGTCTTCGACCCCGCCAACAACCGCACCGACCGCTGGCATCTGTTTGCTGCCGAGGCGGTGACCTACGCGCCGGCCAGCGTGTTCAAGGAAGGCAAGCTCAGCGATCCATGGTTCGGGTCCGTTCACTTCCGGTACCAAAACGTGATCCCGATCGGCTGGCACGACGTCTGGATTCGAGCCCGCGGTCGATCGCTGTTCGGCGACGTCAGCTTCCACGACGAAGACAGCGTCGCCGAATACAACCACGGCATCTTTGGCAACAAGTTCATCCGCCGGGGCGCCAGTGCGGAAGTCGAGTTCCGCTTTTCAATCACCCGCGACCTCTTCAAAATCAGCGTCTTCCACTCGGTGTTCATGTTCGGAGAAGTCACCAACCGAGGCCAGACCATCGATGGGGCGAAGATCTTCGCCTACGAAGAGACTCCTCGACTCGGCACCGCGATTGGTCCGGGCTTTCATGCGCTGATCGAAGGGATGTTCCAGCTCGACATCTACGCAAGCTTCGGGATCCTCAACAACGGCGCCTTCAGCCCAAACGTGACCTTGAACTTGAACAAAGTCTTCTGACGTTCGCGTGGCTCACGCCAGTCGCAACGGAAGGCTGCGCAGTCGCTGACCTGTCGCGGCGAAGACTGCGTTGGCAACGGCTGGAGCAATCACCGGAACCCCCGGCTCACCTGCTCCGGTCGGCGCTTCCTCGCTGTGCACGACATGGGCTTCGATGACGGGGGCCTCATTCATTCGCGTCACTGGGAAATCGTGGAAGTTGCTTTGGGTGACCCGGCCCTTGTGAAGGGTGATTTCGTGCTTGAGCGCCGACGACAATCCGTAGATCGCCGCCGACTCGAGCTGCGCTTGAACGAGCGCCGGATTGATCGCAATGCCGCAGTCGAGAGCCACCACCAGTCGATGCACCGTGATCGCGCCGTCAACCACCGAGACCTCGGCCACCGCCGCGGCAAAGCTTCCAAATGAGAAGTGCTGGGCGATTCCACGGAACACGCCAAGCCGCAGCGCGCCGCCCCACCCCGCCTTCTTTGCGACGAGCTCCATCACCCCGCGGTGACGGTCGCTTTTGGAAAGCAGCGTGCGCCGAAGCTGATAGGGGTCCTTGCCCGCGGCATGGGCAAGCTCATCGATGAAGCTTTCGACGACGAAGGCCTGGTGAGAATGGCCAACCGAGCGCCAAAAACCAACGGGCACGCTCGAGCGCATCGCAACCCACTCGACCGCGAGGTTCGGCAACTCGTAGGGAATCTTGTCGGCGCCTTCGATCGAAGTCGGATCAACCAGGGGCCCGCTGAAAAGGTCGCCGGCGCGCGCGCCGACCCACCCCTTGAGCGCCGACGGCATCGGGTTTGGAAGCATCGGCGGGGCGAGGTCGCGCATCACCGTCGACAGAATCGACTGCGTCGCGGTGCGGTGGTGCCAGGCGGTGATCTGACCGTCGGCCGACAGCCCACCTCGAATCGTGTTCACCGCCATCGGCCGATAGAAGTCGTGCTGCATGTCATCGGCACGCGACCAAACCACCTTCACCGGCGCGTTGATCAAAACCGCAAGCCTCACGGCTTCTTCGACGAAATCGGCATGGCCTCTGCGGCCGAAGCCTCCCCCTGCCCAAGTCTGGTGAATGGTGATCTTGTCAGCATCAAGCCCACACGCGCGCTGTGCATACGCGAGCGCACCGCCCCCACCTTGGGCGCCTGACCAGACCTCGAGGCGCCCGTTGAGCATCCGCGCGGTGGCGTTCATCGGCTCCATCGTCGCGTGCGCCAGATACGGAACCTTGTATTCAGCCTCGAGAATCGTCGTCGCGCGCGCGAAGCCTTCTTCGATCGACCCTTCGCTGCGCACCCGCTTGCCCGGCTCGCTCTTCAACGCCGCTCGGTAGCGATCGAGCATCTTCGTCGTGTCATCCTCTGCCATCGGCCCGTCATCCCACGCGATCTCCAACAGCTTCGCAGCGTGCAGCGCTTGCCAGTATCGCGCAGCCACCACCGCCACCCCCGAAGGGATCTGAACGACCGCTTCCACCCCAGGGGAGGCCTTCGCTGCGTCCGCCTTGAAGGCCTTCACCTTCCCGCCGAAAACGGGCGCGCGAACGACGACCGCGATCTTCATCCCGGGCAGCTTCACGTCGATCCCGTACACCGCCGAGCCATCGACCTTCGGCCGCGCATCGAGGCGATCGATCGACTTGCCGATCACGCGAAAATCCTTGGTGCTCAAGCTCACGCGCGGCGCGTCACTGTGCGCCGCGTTCTCGGTGAGCGCTCCGTATCGCAGCCGTCGCCCCGAAGGGCGGTGCACCACTGCGCCATCGAGGGCAAAACAGTCTTCGCTCGAGACTTTCCAGATCCGGCCCGCTGCCGCGATCAACATCTCGCGCGCGGTGGCGGCGGCGGTGCGCAGCGGCAGCCAGGCAGTCTTGACGCTGGTCGATCCACCCGTCATCTGGAAGCCCAAAGCCGGGTTGTCGTAAGCGCGGTTGGCCATGGCGAAGAGGCACTGAAGCTTCTCGGGCGCGACGAACAACTCTTCGGCGACCATCATCGCGTGCGAGGTCATGACGCCCTGCCCCATCTCAACGACGTTGAGAACGAACTGCACGCGATCGCTGGGCGTCACCCGGATCCAGACGTTCGGAACGAAGGTCTTCGGCCGCGTCGCGCCTAAGGCCGTCGGAATCCACGCACCAATCGTGAGCCCACTGCCGAGCGCCGCCCCGGCCCGCAGGAATCCGCGTCGCGTGATCGCGCTCATGTTCCCGCCGCCCGCTTGATGCTTGCGCGAATTCGACCGTAGGTGCCACAGCGGCAGATGTTCCCGCTCATTGCCGCGGTGATCTGTTCGTCGCTGGGTTTGGGGGTCTGTTTCAGCAAAGCGGCCGCCTGCATGATCTGACCTGACTGGCAGTAGCCACACTGCGGCACGTTCTCCTTGAGCCACGCTTGCTGCAACGGATGAGTGCCGTCGGGCGACAGCCCCTCGATGGTGGTGATCTCTTTGCCAGCCGCAAAGCTGACGGGCGTCACGCACGAGCGCACGCTCTGGCCATCGACGTGCACGGTGCATGCGCCGCACAGCCCCATTCCACAGCCGAACTTGGTGCCGCACATTCCAAGCTCTTCGCGAATGACCCACAGCAGCGGGACCTCGTCTGGAACTTCGAGGGTCGCTTCGCGCCCGTTGATCTTCAGGACTCGCATGGCGACGGACCATGCCACCAAATCCAAGGCTGCGATCGGCGCGCGGCTCTTGAGTCTTGGGCTTTTGTGTGGGGCCGCTGTGCCGCACAGCGTCACCCGAAAGCATTTGACTCAGCCTGGGTTTCACTTGAGTTTGCCGCGCTCAAGAGCATCAAAAGCCAGGAGGCTGGTCGTGATTATCGGAGTTCCTAAAGAGATCAAGACGCGTGAGTACCGGGTAGGGCTCATTCCCGCCGGTGCGAAGGCGTTCATCGGTTCGAAACACACGGTCTTCGTCGAGAAGGGAGCAGGCGAAGGCGCGGGGATCTCGGACGCCGACTACGAGCGGGTGGGAGCGAAAATCCTCAGCAGCCCCGACGAGCTGTGGAAGCGCGCCGAGATGATCATCAAGGTCAAAGAGCCGATCGAGCCCGAGTACGAGCGAATTCAGGAAGGGCAGATCATCTACACCTACTTTCACCTCGCGGCGGTGCCAGAGCTTGCGAAGGTGCTGATCAAGAAGAAGGTCGCGGCGGTGGCATACGAGACGATTCAGCCGGAAGACGGATCGTTGCCGTTGCTCAAGCCGATGAGCGAGGTCGCAGGAAAGATGTCGATTCAGGTCGGCGCCTCGTCGCTCGAGAAGGCGCATGGCGGCAAAGGGATTCTGTTGGGTGGGGTACCAGGGGTTGCCCCTGCGAAGGTGGTGATCATCGGCGGAGGAGTCGTCGGAACCTGTGCGGCAAAAGTCGCGGTAGGAATGGGCGCACAGGTCACGATTCTCGACGTCAACGTCAACACGCTGACCTACCTCGACGACGTCTTCCTAGGTCGGGTCACCACCTTGTATTCGGACTCCGAGAACATCAGCAACGCCGTGCGCGAAGCGGATCTCGTTGTCGGAGGTGTGCTGATTCCGGGCGCCAAGGCACCCAAGCTGGTCAGTCGCGAGCTGATCGCTGAAATGTCGAAGGGCTCAGTCGTCGTCGATGTCGCGGTGGATCAGGGGGGCTGCATCGAGACTTGCAAGCCTACCACCCACGATCACCCCACCTATGAAGTCAGCGGTGTGATCCACTACTGCGTTGCCAACATGCCCGGCGCGGTTCCGCGAACGTCTACTTTCGCGCTCACCAATGCCACCCGACCCTATGGCCGGAAGATCGCCGACATGGGGCTGATCGAAGCGGTGCGGCAGGACAAAGCGCTGGCGCGCGGCCTCAACACCTATGGTGGGCACATCACCTACGCTGCGGTTGCCCGGGACCTTGGGTACGACTACCTGTCGATTGAAGATGCCATCGAGGGCAAGCTGCCTCGGAAATGACATTTTGCCCCCACGGCTGCGCGTCATTTTGACCGAAGCGTCAGCTTCCGCGCAGCCGCCTGCTGGTTTCGTCCTTAAATAACGAGCCGTTACATTCTTGTTGCGCCGGCCCATCGGGTGCACAAGTTGGAAATCGAACGTACGGCCGGCTCGTTAAGCTTCTTTAGGAGGAAACGTGGGCAACCGACAAACCGACGTGATCAAGGTGGAATTCGAGCAGATGGCCGCCCCCTGGTTCGATGGGCTGTACGCCTCAGCAATTCGCCTCACCCGAAACGAGCGAGACGCCGAAGACCTGGTTCAGGACGCGGTGATGCGTGCCTACCGGTTCTTCGACAAGTTCGAGCGCGGCACCAATTTCCGTGCCTGGCTTTTCAAGATTCTCACCAATACCTTCATCAACAAGTACCGGCGGTCGGTGAAGGAACGCACCCTGTCGGATGCTTCAGAGCGCGACTGCGTGAACGCCCAGTTCTTCAGCCAAGACGCGACTGATGCCGCTGCGAATCCCGAAGACCTGCTGCTGGATCGGGTGATGAGTGACGACGTGCTGAAGGCGATCGATGGGCTCGCGATCGATTTTCGAATGGTGCTGATCCTCGCCGACCTTCAAGAGTTCTCGTACAAAGAGATCGCCGAGATCCTCGATGTGCCGGTGGGAACAGTGATGAGCCGGCTGTTCCGCGGCCGAAAGGCGCTGCAAAAGGCACTGTTGGGTCGGCCCCGTGGCACCGCGGAGCTGCCGATTTCCCTCGAAGAGTTCAAGGAACGGAAGAAGCTGGGGTAGAAGTGGGTTCAAGCATCGCCCGATGAAGTGCCTCGAACTCGACCGGTTGTTGTACCCCTACCTCGATGGCGAGCTGCTTGCGGCCGAGAAGCTGGAGCTCGAGCAGCACTTCGCATGTTGTGCGGGGTGTTCCAGCACGGTCGAAACCGAGCGCAACGCCCTGGCGATTGTACGTGCCGCGGGCAAGGCCTTCAGCCCCAGCGCGCCCCCTTCGTTGAGAAACAGTCTTTTGGCGGGCATCCGGGCGGGGCAGCGCAGTCAGCGGCAGCGCCGCTTGCTGCGCTGGTCTGCTGCGGCTGCCTCGGTAGCGATTTGCGCCGTTGCTGCAAACCACCAGTGGCGCGCCTTCCAGCGTCGGCTATTCATCGAGGACGTCACCTCGCGCTATGCGCGGCAATTTCCGCTCGAGATTCAGCAGCGTACCCCACGGGAGCTCGAGGCTTGGTTCGGGGGAAAGCTGAAGCATCGGGTGAACGTGCCCCGATTTCCCAACGCGATCGCCGCGGGGGCCCGGCTGCTGAATGTACGTGAGAACCAAGCGGCTTTCATTCGCTACGACACCCAACGCCCTGGTGAGGCTGTTCCGCGCCCGCTTGGGCTCTTCGTCTATCAGGGCGCGGAAGACGACGTCGGCCCGCTGCCCGACGCCGAGTTCGGTTCGGGAAACGGCTTCAACGTCGTCAGCTGGCGTGATGGCGATGTGGTGTACCGTCTGGTCAGCGACCTTGACGAGCAGGACGTGCGACAGCTGCTGCCGGAATCGCCGCTGCTCGACGTGAAGCCCGCGTCTCTACGGCGTTGACCGCATAGTGGGGGGCCGATAGCTTTCCAAGCTGCCCCATGCCAAAGAACATCCTGATCGTCGAAAACGATGCCGCCTTGTCCCGCGCGATGAAGGACAAGCTGACTGCGAGCGGTTTCGACGTCAACGAGACGAATGATGGCAAGGGATGCACTGAGCTGATTCGCCGCGCTCGGCCAGATCTGGTCGTTCTCGCGGTCGACCTCTCTGCCGGCCAGAACGGGTACATCATCTGTAAGAAGCTGAAGAGCGACGACGAGCTCAAGGGCGTACCGGTGATCATCGTTGGCAACTCTGATGGGTTTGGGCAACACAAGAAGCTCAAGACCCACGCCGATGACTATCTGGGCAAGCCGTTTGATCCAAAAGCGATCATCGAACGTGCGGCTGCATTGATTGGGCTGCCCGAGCTGCCCGCAGTCGTCGTTGAGGACGACGGGATGAACCTCGATGAACCAGTCGACAGCATCTCGGTTGACGCTCGAGGTGACGAACCAATCGAAGAGACCGTCGGAAACAACGATCCGGACTTCGAGATGGTCGACGCGATGTTCGACGACACGACGACGTTCGACGCCAAGGGGTCGACCAACCTCGCTCCAAAGTTGGACCCCACCGAAGAGCTCAAGAGCGCCGAGTTCCAAGTCGACGACGAAATCTCGCTTCCTCCGATCATCGCGGACGAGTTTTCGGACGAGCGAACCATCGTCGGCATGGTGCCCGTCGCGCCGCCGCCGCCGCCGCATCCCTCTGCGTCGCCCCCCTCGGCGCGACCAACCGCGAACGAAGCGGCCGACCTGCGGGCGTTGAAGAGTCGAATCGCCGAGTTGACAGGATCATTGGATGAGGCGCGAGGCCGCAACGACGAGTTCGATGAAAGGGTGCGCGAGCTCGAAACGCAGTTGGAAAACAAGCAAACCGAGCTCGAGGCCGCCAAGAGCGCGGGGGGCAAGAGCGACACCAAAGACCTGTTCGCACTCAAAGATCAGGTGAACAAGAAGGACAAAGAGATCCTCCGGCTCAAGAACGAGCTCAACGAGAAGGATAAGGAAGTCGTCGATCTGCACGAGAAGGAAACCGCGCTCGAACAGCAAATGTCCGAGTCGTCAGGTGAAATGGCCCGCCGTGAGGCGCAGATCAAGACGCTCACCACCAAGGGCGACCAGCTGGCGGCCGAACGGAAGAAGATCGATCAGCAAATGATGACCGCGAAGGAAGAAGCGCGCAGTGTGGGCGCGAAGCTGACCACTCTGCAGGCGGACTTCGACACGATGCAAGAACGCACCGACTCGATGGAAACCGAGTTGGGCATCCTGAGAACCACCAGCAATGACGCCGACTCGGCGCGGCAGGAAGCCGAAGCCCAGCTGAACGAGCTTCGCGGCGAACATGACAGGCTTCGGGTGCAACAAGAGGATCGCGACCGCGAGATCGAAGAAATTCGCGGGCAGCTCGAGCAGACGCAGATCGACCTCGACTCAGCAAAGAACCAGCTGAACTCGCAGGCCATCGCCTTCGCCGACGAGATCGGCGGCCATCGCAGCCGGGTCAGCGAGCTCGAGGACTCGGCGACCAAACACGAGGATCGCGTCAAGGCGCTTTTCGGAAGACTCAAGGCCGAGGAATCGGTGCGCGATCGAACGCGCGAAGCGCTGCTCAAAGCCCTGGCAGCACTTGACGAGCAACCCTCAGAGAACATCGACCAGCTGATGACCGCCGACGAGATCGCCGATGCTTGATCATTTGTCCTTCTTCACACCTTCTTTCTTCTCAACCATCTTCTTCGCCATCATCTGAATGATGTTGGGTACGTTCTTGTCGCGCGCGAGCGTCTTGATGTCGCTTTCCCGCAGAGTCGACATCAACTTCATTCCGATGGCCTGCGGAACCTTGGGGTTCTTCACCAGCGCGAGCTTCACCGTGTACTTTTTGGTCCACTCGCGATCGCTGTAAATGATCCGCAGCACGTCATCCTGCGCCGTCTTGTTCCCCGCCTGCAGCAGCACTTCGCCGTCGGTGAGGCCAGGGCTTCGAATCACCGCCACCGAGACCAGTTTATTCGAATCGCGAATCAAGATCGCCCGCGCTTCCTTGTTGCCCTTGGTGGCGAGTTTGATTTTCTCGGCGATGTTCATCTTCATGATCCGTTGAGAGAAGCTCAGCCGCTTGCCTTCTTCCATCGGCGCAGCGCCCTCGTCGGCCAGTTCGGTGAATTCCTCCAACAGCGAGGCCGCGGTGGTACCTGGATCGGGCGGCTTGTCGTTCGCCCTAGGTCCGAAAATGCGGATGCGAGCCGCTTGCATCGAAGGCACGTCAGCCATCAACAGACCGGATCGAACAGCGAAGTCACAGACCCCGTCGATCAACGCCCCAGCGGCGACCGGGTTGAGAGCGAGCTGCCTTAGAATCTCTTCGTGGCGAAGGATGCGCAGTTGGTTGCCGCCGATGATCTCGGCCAGCCGCACCCCGCACTGCGCCGCCACTGTCGCGACCGCCTCGTCGGGCGTGCTCGCGTTGAGCACCAGCATCTCGGCGTAGGTGTCGTTCTTCCAATGGAGGCCCAGCATCCAGCCGAGCACCGGAGCCTTGATGCCTTCATCGCGCAGCGCGGTGGCGAGGATCCGATCGGGCAACCCGCCTGCGGTCTTTTGCGAGGTCTGGCGAACGGCGGCCTCGGGATCAAAGGTGAGCATGAAGAGCGCTCCCACCATGTCCGAGGCGGACAGCGGCACCAACGACTTCGCCGCCATCATCCGAAGCGGAATCGGGACCTTCGGGTCGACGTGCTTCTTCAGGTTCGGTGGAAGGAAATCATCAGAGATCGGGCAAAGCCCAATCGGAACTTCCAGCACCGGAGCCCTCGCGGGCAGATCCAACGCCTTCAGATCCAGGGTTCCTTCGAGCAGCGGTTCCTCGTCGGGTCCCATCTATGAACGGTTCCTGTCCCAAATGAGTCGCAAGCCCTCGAGGGTGAGGAACTCATCGACTTCCGAAATCGTCTTGCTCTGGCCCGAGATCAAAGGTGCGAGCCCCCCGGTCGCAACCACCTTCGCCTTTTCGCCCAGCTCTCGTTGCATGCGATCGCAGATCCCGTCGACCAACGACACGTAACCGAACACCATCCCCGACTGCATCGAATGCACGGTGTTTCGCCCAATCACGTGCGGAGGCAGCGCGAACTCGACCCGCGGCAGCTTGGATGCGTGGGTGAAGAGCGCTTCCATCGCGATCGTAATTCCAGGGCAAATCGCGCCACCCAGGTATTCGCCTTTTGCGCTGATCGCATCGAATGTGGTGGCGGTGCCGAAGTCGACCACGACCAGCGCGCCGCGGTGCTTCTCGTACGCCGCAACCGCGTTGACGATCCGGTCTGCGCCTACTTCGCGTGGGTTGTCGTAGAGAATCGGCATTCCGGTTTTCACGCCTGGGCCAACGAACATCGGCTTGCTCGCGAAATACCGTTCGGCCATTTTTTCGAGATTGAACTGCAGCGTTGGCACGACC
>JANOHG010000305.1:0-3974 GCA_031406375.1 Archangiaceae bacterium
ACGTCGGGTGTGGGACAAAAGAAAATGGCCTCGCTGGTCATGCTGCCCATGACTTCAACAACCTCCTCTCGGTGATCTTGAGCTACACGAGCCTCGTTCTGATCAACTTGAAGCCGGGTGACCCGATTCGCGAAGACATCGGCGAGGTCCATCGAGCGGGTGTGCGGGCGGGCGAGCTCACCCGACAACTGCTTGCATTCGGCCGCCAACAAGTGGTCCAGCCCAAAGTGCTGGAACTAAGTCGGGTCGTTCTCGAAATGGAGAACATGGTTCGCCGCATGCTGGGCGAGGCCGTCGAGCTGTCGGTGCTCACCTCGCGCTCCGGGTCGCGGGTATGTGCCGACCCGAGCCAGATTGAGCAGATTGTCATGAACCTCGCGGTCAACGCGCGCGACGCGATGCCGAACGGCGGGAAGCTCACAATCGCGTTCGGCACCGCCGACTTCGACGCCAAGTTCGCTTCCAGCCATCCAGGGTTGGTTGCCGGGCAGTATGTGACGCTCGCTGTCACTGACACGGGCGTAGGCATCGACGCCTCGACGCGAGAACGGATTTTCGAGCCGTTCTTCACCACCAAGGAAGAGGGAAAAGGCACTGGCCTTGGGCTGTCGACAGTCTTCGGCATCGTGAAGCAGAACGGGGGACATATTGAGGTCGACAGCGCGCCAGCGCAGGGCACCACCTTCAAGGTCTACTTGCCGCGAACGGATCGAACGATTGAGGTCGTCAAGCCAGCCACCGCGCTCGACAACTACCGCGGTTCAGAGACCATCCTGCTTGTCGAAGACGATGCTCAGGTGCGCGAAGCAGGTCACGCAATCTTGCAGCGCAATGGGTACAACGTCCTCGTCGCGCCGAACGGCAGTGAGGCGTTCGTGATGAGCGAGAGGTTCGGGGACAAGATTCACCTGCTCCTTACCGACTTGGTGATGCCCCAAATGGGTGGCCGCGAATTGGCCGATTGCCTTGCGCCGACCCGCCCGGAAATGAAGGTCCTCTACGTCTCTGGCTACACCGAGAACTCCGTCATTCATCACGGAGTCCTCGATGCAGGAATCGCGTTTCTTGAAAAGCCGATCGTTCCAGAAGCGCTTCTACGAAAAGTGCGTGAAGTGCTCACCATTCCGGGCTCGGGTAGCTCTCACCGCGTCATTTCCTGAGCGAATCAACCCATGCTGTGGAATTGAAGCAGCACCGACGCCCAGCATTGACGGCAGGCCCACTATGCCGCACTTCACGCACGTTTCTTAGAAGCTGGCGTCAAGCCCGATTGAAAGCACTGTGTCGGTGTTTTTTCGGCCCGCGGCGGGCGCCGAGTCGTACTTCAAGGTGAAGCCGGCTGCGAGCGACATATTGGCGGCGATTCCGACACCCAACTTGCTGGTGCTGTTGAGGAGCACGCGCCCTGGCTGGTTCGGCAGCACGTTGGGCAGCACCTCGGCTTCCTCGGTGAAGAACGCGCGAGCCGACAGCGCATAGCGGAAGCTGACTGCCAGGCGCGGGCCGATCATCAACTCGTTCGGTACATCTGCTTGCACCGGGTAGTACTGGTAGCGCGTTTCCGGCTGCACCCGGATGCCGAGGTCGCTCTTCAGGTAGAGCCTCTGGAATTCTTTGCCCGGCTCGCCGTCCTTTTCGTCGAGCCACACCACACCCACTCCGAGGTCGCCGTAGCCGCGGATTTCGACGCTCTTGATGTGGTCAGTGTCGATGCCGGCGCCGAAGAATGCCGAGATGTGCTTGGTGAAGCGATAGTCGAACTGCGCGGCAAGGCCGGCATTGTACATCAGCACTTCGCTTGCGGTGCCCGCGTCGTTGAGCTTCTCGCCATAACCCCCGAACCCCTTGAGCACGGTGATTGTACGCTCTCCTTTTCGGGTCGCCTGAGCGCTGGCCACGAAGGCAATCGAGGTCACGTTTCCGGTGACCCAGGTGAGGCCAACTCCAGCGTTTCCAGTCCACAGGTCGGGTTTCGGCGGCGTCGCTTCGGGATTCGCTGCGGGTTGAGGCGGCGAGATCCTTTCGGCGGCAGCTGCCAAGCGTTCGGCCGCAGCGCTGAGCTTCTCAAGAGCGGCCGAGACGGCGATGGGTACTGGCGTCGGTTCGACGGCGGGCTGTTGGCTGACCACAGAGGCGACCACGAAGGCGAGGATCATTGGCTCCAGTGCGCGCAGAAGACGGTTTGAAAAGCTTCGCCCATATCACAGCGCTCTTTTCTCCACGACAACCGTTGGCCTAGCACGTCGGTGGAATCGGCATCTGCTTGAAACCGACTTTGAAGGTCGTGCCGTGACTCAAGTGGCTGCTGTCGATCACGGTGTCGCAGTGCTCGGCACGGGCAACATCTACAGGCCAGCGGGTCGTTACGTGGTGGGCCACTGGCCGGGAAGCTTCGATGCCTGCTTCGCCCAGCTTCCGAACTGCTCCTCGTCGAACTCGTCGCTTTCGTAGATGTCGAGGTAGCGCACGTTCTTTTGCTTGCTGGGTCCGGGCGGAAGCGGCTTCAGCGAAGCGCCATTGAAGAAGGCGACCTTCACGTACTTCGTCAGCACGCTGAACCCCATGAACCAGCCACTGCCCTCGACGCCATACATGGGGGTGTTCCACTTCACGGCCTTCCGCAGGTGGGGAACGGCGCAAACGATGATCGCGTCGAGGCGCCTTCCGACGGCGCTCTTCCATCCCGGCATCGCAGCGATGTACTTCTGCACCGGAGCGTCGCCGTCGGCCTTCGCGATCTGCGGGTTTCCACCCGAAAGGCGAACGATCCCATCCTTCCCGGGATTGAGAGGAAGCATTGGCTTCAGCGCCGCAATCTTGGACTTGCGCTTGGGCTTCGCCACTGGTGCTCCACGTTTCGATCGACTCAGGCTTATTGAGCGCAGCCGCTTCGTTTGCGTTTGCTCATGTTTCACCGGGTTGAGCGCGAGACCTCGACAGCGATGATTGCGCAGCCAAGAACCACCCGCCAATAGAATCATCTGGCGGTGCACGCCAGAGAAGCGCAGCATTTCTGGATCGCTTCTTAAGTCGCGCCGTCGTCTGCCGAGCGGTTCGAGCGGCACGCCTCGTCAGGGTCACCCGCTGGGGCGACCGGGCATCGCTCGTTGACTCCGGAATTTCAGTTCGGCGCCATGTGGCCCACAGTATGACTGGCCCAGATGAAGACCCAGATGGCTTCGTACTTTTTCACGCGCGAAACGCCGCCACGGGGGACCAGTGACTGGTGAGGATGACGATTCAACTTGGCATGACGTGGGCGCCGCCGACGAATTGGCGAAGGTCGATGTTCAACAAGTGTCGGTGGGTGCGGTTCGCGTGGCGCTGACGCACAGGGGCGGCGTGTTCGGAGCGATTCATGGCGCCTGCAATCATGCCGGAGGCCCACTGGGCAAAGGTACTCTCGAGGGCGAATACGTCGTGTGCCCTTGGCACCAGTGGCGCTTCCATCGCATCGATGGCCACGGCGAACGGGGCTTCGAGGAGGACGTCATTCCCGCGTACGGTGTGCGTGTCCACGACGGGCGCGTCGAAGTGAGCAGCAAGCCACACACGAAGCGCGCCAAGAAGCCGCACGCACCACACCCACTCGCGCGGTCGGTGCAACGGGCCGCCGGCAAACCGCGGGTCGTAGGCATTTCTACGACGGTGATGCAAAAAGACTACCCGCGGTACTCGACGTCGGATGCGCTGCTCGAGATCGCGCTCGAGCACGCCTCGGCGCAGGGACATGAGACGCGTCTGGTGCGGCTGCGTGAATTGTCGTTCCGCGCCTGCGAGGGCTTCTATTCCAAAGCAGCCAGGGCGTGCACTTGGCCATGCTCGATCACGCAAATGGATCCGAACGACCAGCTCGATCAGGTCTACGAAGCGCTCGTCCACTGGGGCGACGTCTTCCTGGTCGCGACTCCAATCCGATGGGGCGCTCCGAGTAGCCTCTATTTCAAGATGGTCGAGCGCATGAATTGCATTCA
>JANOHG010000314.1:0-4283 GCA_031406375.1 Archangiaceae bacterium
AGCCACAACAAGACGCGCGCAACCGGCTCGGGAAGTACTCCGTCGTCCGGAGAATCGGCGCCGGTGGCATGGCCGAGGTATTCAAATGCCGGCAGACCGGCATCGGCGGCTTCGACAAGCTGGTCGTGATTAAGCGAATTAGGCCCGAACTGGCCAGCGATCCTCACTTCGTCGACATGTTCCTCGATGAAGCGCGAATCGCCGCCAACCTGAGCCACTCGAACATCATTCAGATTTACGAGATCGACCAAGTCGCCGGCATTCCCTACATCGCGATGGAATACGTGCGGGGGCCGACGCTGAGCCTGTTGACGCGCGAAGCCGAGGCGAAGGGCAGGGTGAACCTCGCCATCGCAGCGAAAGTGATGTCGGGGATCTGCGCCGGGCTCGACTACGCGCACAACGCGACGGGTGAAGATGGAGCTGCGCTGGGCATCATTCACCGCGACGTGACGCCCCAGAACATTCTCGTCTCGCTCGACGGCGTGCCCAAGCTGCTCGACTTCGGAGTCGCGAAAGCGCGGGGGCAGATCGCCCATACGAGCACAGGGTCGATCAAAGGAAAGTTCAAGTTCATGGCGCCCGAGGTGTTTCTCGGCGAACACGCGCAGATTACCCGTCAAGTGGACGTCTTCGCGGCGGGCGTCTGTCTGTACCAGGCGACCACCTTGCGCCTGCCCTACGAGGGGGAAACCGAGATCGACGTGATGCGCGCGGCGGCGAGCGGGAAATTTCGCAAGCCATCTGAGCTGGTGCCGGACTTCTGCCCTCGACTGGAAGAGATCATTCTTTGGGCGATGGCACCTGCGATGGCCGACCGCTGTCCCGATGCGCTGGCGCTGCACAAGGCCCTCGAGGAATACGCGCACGAGCGCGGGTGCACCCAGTCGACGCTGCTCACGCACATGCGAGAACTTTTCCCCGAGGATCGCACGGTGGGTCCGCCGCAGGGTTCCGACATCCTGAGCTCGGACGTCGTGGTGACGCCTCCGGGCCGATCGTCGTCGCTCAGGTCGGCGGTGTTGTGGGGCGATGCGGCGATGCCGATGTCCAGCAACAGCCACGCATCGGTGGCTCCGCGGTTGGCGAGGGTGCCGGAACAGGGGGTCGTGCCGCCGCCTCGCGAAGACTCGGTCGTAGTCGACATTGCCGACAGCGGTGCCCGCCGCACGCCAACGTGGTTGCTGTTTGCATCGGCCACAACGTTGGTGGCTGGAATCCTTGGCGGGGCATTCGTGATCAACCGACGGGAACCCACCGGACCTGCGGTTCCAATCGCGGCGACGAGCAGCCCTGTGGAAGAGACGACGCGATCCCTTGAGCTGCGATCAGAACCGGCAGAACCGGCAGAACCGGCAGAACCGGAAGAACCGGCGGTGCAAAACGACGAACGCTTGGCCAGCACCGCCGTGGCGCCCGACCCGAAAGCGATTACGCCGAATCGGCTGCGCTTTCAAAAGTCTCTGGCTGCCGCGCGAGCCGCGCTGGATCAGCGCAGGTACGTCGAGGCCGCGAACCTCGCCAGGCAGGTGCTCGCAGAGCAGATTGACGAACCGACGGCAATCGCCCTGCTGAAGGAAGTGACCGAAGCCGCGCGGCGAGCGAGGAATCCCGCACGGCCCGTTGCGGTGAAGATGGGGGGCCTCACGATCGAGACCGAGCCAATCGCGCAGGTGTTCCTCGACGGCAAGCTGCTCGGCTGGTCGCCGATCACCCGACGGATGTTGCCCGAAGGCGTGTACCAAGTGGGTGCTCGCCACGCGCGTCGAGAGCCCGCGATGCAGGACGCACGGGTAGTCGCGGGACGCGAGACGATGCTCCAGCTTCAGCTGGCCGAGCGTCCGCGGCCAAAAGCCTCAGCCGCCGCGGGCGCAGCGGCCTTCGAGGCGAACAATCCGGCGGTGATCGAGCTGCACCCC
Source organism: Archangiaceae bacterium (assembly GCA_031406375.1). Classification (GTDB taxonomy): domain Bacteria; phylum Myxococcota; class Myxococcia; order Myxococcales; family Myxococcaceae; genus JAGSPQ01. The sequence goes on from JANOHG010000314.1 coordinate 1,920, forward strand.
CAAGCCGAGCCTCCCCCCCCGCCCAAGCAAGAGACGCCGACGATCGCGGCGGTCGTACCTTTGAAGCCCAAGCCAGTCGACCAGCCGCCCGTGGCTGATCGCCCAGCGCCAGGCCCATCGGCATTGAGCTTCGAGTGCCCAGACGGGGCGCGTCTGATTCACTCGGAGCAATCCACAGGTGCCGAGGCATGGTGCGCAGACAACGGCGAGAAGCACGGCAGGTACGTTCGCCTCTACGCCAATGGGAAAAAGGCGGAAGAGGGCGAGTATCGCCGCGGAAAGAAGCACGGCCGTTGGCAGGACTATTACGAGCAAGGTGGCGAGCGAAGCCGGGTCGAATGGCGAAAAGGGGTTCAGTCTTGGTGACTCGCCCCGCGTTCAAGCTGACGGTGGGTTTGCTATTGGTGATGCTGCCCGCTCAGGCCGACCCGATTTCCGTCGCGTCGTTGCCCGTCGAGCAGCGCGAGAACTACGACGCCTTTCGGGTACGCTGCAGCAAGTGTCACACGCTTGCGAAGCCGATGAACGTTCGCCTCCCTGCCGATGGGTGGAAGCGGTACGTTGGGAAAATGGCCCGCCGGCCAGGCTCGGGAATCAGCGAGCAGACTGGAACGCGAATCGTCGACTTTCTCGTCTACAAGGACTCGCATGATCTCGCGGCGGCATCGGGGACGTCGGCTGCCGTCGCAGATGGAGGGCTCTGAGCTGCGAACCGATTGAAAGAATCGACCCGACAAGGATGAGCAGGTGAGCGAGGTTGAGTCGGTGGACGCCGTGCTGCTCGGGTGGCTGCACGCAGGCCTTACGAAAAAGCCTGAACGGGTCAGGTGCGATCGTTCATGTACAGCGCAGCCTGGTGCGCGAGGTAGCTGAGGATGCCGACCTCGTGCTCGAGGAACATTCCTCCGCCTTTGCGGTTGATCAGCTGCAGACAGCCAAAGCTGCGGCCGTGGGTCATCATCGGCGCACACAGCAATGACTTGGTCTCGTAGTCGACCTTCTCGGACACCGCGGCGTAGTAGCGAGGATCCTTGTCGACGTCGTTCACCGCGACCGACACCCCTTCGGCCGAGCAGAAGCCCGCGAAGCCGGTGCCAGCGGGAATGGTGATTTTCGAGGACAGCAGTTGCTTCGCTTTCGGACCTCGCGCGGCAAGGAAGGCGAGATCTCCGCTCGCGGCATCGGCTCGGAGCACGCTGCCGGCGTCCGCCGGGACCTTTTCGAGCGCGAGGTCGAGGATGAAGTAGAGCGCTTCTTCCGGCGAGCCCTTGCGCGACAGATCCTGCACCTTCTCGAAGACGTCGGCCAACATGTCCTCGACCTGCACCTTCATGTCGCGCTGGACGGTGGGGCTCGATTTTTGACGGCCGATCGGCGAGTTGACGGGCTTGGTCGGGTGCTCGAGTTCTTCAATCGCCAGGCGGTCGACTTCGATGCGTGGAGAGCTCTTGCCCTTGCGCCTCACCGGAGCGGCGGTCGCTTTCCCGGGAGGCTGTCTGTTCTTCACCGACTTCAACATCTCGGGCGTCATCGCAGGGCCGCGAACCGTTTGAGAATCGTTGGTGCCTGCGGGCGGAACGAACTTCTCAACCACCTCGGTTTGAGGCGCAGCCAGAGTCTTCTGTTCGGGCGGCCGAATCTGCGACGGCTTCTTCACCGGCGCCTGAGCGGCTTCTTCTTCAGTCAACTCGCGAATTCTGAACACCCTGCCCGACCGCGACTCGGTGACGTGAATCGAGTTGTCTTCCTGGATGTCGACCATCACGTTCTGAACCGACGAACCCTGCTCGCCGAGCTTCGTCATTCCGGCTTTGAGCGCGGACATCCAGTTGTCGGCTGAGACCTTCAAGGTCATCGCAAAGCCGCCCGCCTGGGCTGCGGGAATGTGCACCTCGAACTTGGCCATGGTGAACGAGGGAGCTAGCAGATTTCCGAGTGGCGCAAAACGCGCTTCTGCTAAACACACCCCGCAATGGCCGAACCTAAGGGGATTGGGAAGAAGCTGCTCGGGCTTTTTGTAGAAGATCCCGACGCAAAGCCGGACGACGAAGCCGCGGCTGGGGCAGAAGGAGAAAAGTCTGCCGCGGAACTCGTCGCCGAACTCGCCAACGCGAGCGCTGCGGCAGCAAGTGGACGCGCACCCGCTGCACCTCCATCCAATCTCAGACTCGACAAGATGACCGCGCCAGTCGCCGGGGTGAAGATCGACTTCGACGAGATCTTCACCCAGGGTGGCCTCGACCCAGCCGGGCTCGAGCGGGTGACCAAGGCCGAGACGTTGCTGAAAGGGTTACCCGAGGCAACGCCCCACGACATCAAGAAACAGATTGTCGAAGCGTCCCTGCGCGCCTTCGGCATCGACGT
>JANOHG010000316.1:0-2660 GCA_031406375.1 Archangiaceae bacterium
GCACCGGGCGCAGATCGAGCTCAAGAAGGTGCGCACTAAGCTCGCGCGGATCGCTGAGAATGCCGAGGAGCTGGCGAAAGAGAATCCGTGGGCGACTGCGGCGACGATGCTCGGTGTCGGCGTGTTGTTGGGCGCGATCGGGTACAAGCTGTTCGTGCCCAAGCCGACGCTGGCTCAGGTGCTCGGGATCAGCCACCTTCCGGACTCTGCACGGTTCCAGATGAAGAAGCAGATGAAGGCGATCAAGAAGCTCTTCTAGCGCGCGTCCGCTCAGTGCTCCGCGTCCGGCGTCAGTCGGGCGCGGCAGTCGGGGTCGAGCAGGTCCGGGCGGTATTCGAACTGCATCTGCGCCGACTCACCGCGCCTTCTGGTCGTAGCTGCCCGCGTTGAGATGGGTGGACACGCCGGTGCTCGACGTTGATGGCCTGAGGTAAGCGAAATCCAGCGCGCTCGACGGTCGAGCTGTGGGATTAGAGTGCGCACGTGACTGAATTGCCGCCCCGCAAGCTCTTCGGCCTTTGGTCTGGCATTGGTTTGGTGGTCGCGAACATGGTGGGAATCGGAGTCTTCCTCTCCTTCGGCTTCATGGCGCAGTCGCTTTCTCCTGGCCCCCTGATGCTCGCGTGGATCATCGGAGCGGTGCTCGCGCTCTGCGGCGCCTACGCCTACGCAGAAGTCGCTCGCCTGGTGCCCCGCAGCGGCGGCGAGTACCGCTACCTGTCTGACCTGCTGCACCCGTCGGTCGGTTACCTCGCCGGCTGGGCTTCGCTGCTGGTCGGCTTCTCGGCGCCCATCGCGGCAGATGCGCTGGGAGCAGGCTTGTACCTGCACACCGTGTTTCCAGACGTTCAAGCGTTGCCTGTCGCGGTCGGCCTTGTCTTGGGGCTGACCGCGGTGCACGCGGTGGGGCTTCATCTGTCGGCCCGCGCGCAGAACGTGCTCGTGGTGGTCAAAGTGTTGCTGCTGCTCACCTTCGTCGCGATTGGACTCTTCGCCGGCACGGTCGCTTGGCCGACATGGGTTCCTCCTGCGAGCAGTCCCACCGCGGGGTTTGGGTTCGAGGCGATGGTGGGCAGCCTCTTCTTCATCGCGTTCGCCTTCAGCGGGTGGAACGCCGCTGTCTACGCGTCGGAAGAGTTCGAGGACCCGAGCCGCACGGTGCCGCGCGCGATGCTGATCGGTTGCAGCGGGGTCGCGATCCTCTACTTGGTGGTAAATTACATCTTCGCGGCCAACCTGACTCCCGCTGAAGCAGCGATCGTCTTCTCCAAAGAGCCGGTCACGGTTGGCCACGCACTGATGAACCGGTTATTGGGTGAAGGCGCCGCATCGTTGATGAGCTTGATAATCGTGTTGGCGTTCCTCTCGGCGATGTCGGCGATGATCATGATTGGCCCGCGGGTTTATTCGGCGATGGCAACCGATGGCTTTCTTCCAAAAGCATTTGTCGCCCGCGCGGGCAAGCCGCCGGTGTTGGGCGTGCTGCTGCAAGGAGCCATCGCCTTGATTCTCGTCTTCACCCAAACGCTCAAAGAAGTCCTCACCAATGTCGGAGCCATCCTCGTTCTCTTCGCGGCGCTCACCGTGCTTGGGCTGTTCCGCGCGCGGATGCAGGGGAAAGACGTGAAGCTCTGGGCGCTGATCGCCGCAGGCATCTACTGCGTCTCAGCCACTTTCATGTTGTGGACGGGCTTTCACGAGAAGCTGCCGCTGCTGGCGGGGGTCGCGTTAGCGGCGGTCGTGGGGCTGGTTGCGTGGGCGCTGACAAAAACGCAACCGACCGTCAACCAGGTCTCTCGGTGAGCAAGAAGCGAACCGCGAGAGTTTCCAAGATGAGTTCTTTGGCTCCTTGCCGGGGTCGCTTATTCACCCGCCATCGTGATTACTCAACTCATCGCCGCGTTGCTCTTCGCTGCTCCGGTTCCGACCGTGGCGGTTGTTCCTAAACCATTCACCTTCGTCAATGAAGCCGAAGGGCTGCGCGAATACGCGCTTCCGAATGGGTTGAAGATGGTCCTTGTCCCCGACTCGAGCAAACCGACCGTTACCGTCAACCTCACCGTCTTCGTCGGCAGCCGACACGAAGCGGGAGGCGAAGGAGGAATGGCGCACCTGCTCGAGCACCTCTTGTTCAAAGGAACGCCCAAGACCCCCGACGCGAAGCAGGCGCTGTCGGATCACGGAGGGGATGCCAACGGCACCACCTGGTTCGATCGCACCAACTACTACGAGACGTTGCCGGCGTCGGACGCCAACACAGAGTGGGCGATTCGGTTCGAAGCCGACCGGATGATGAATGCCTTCGTCGCGAAGAAGGATCTCGATTCAGAAATGACGGTCGTCCGCAACGAGTTCGAAATGGGCGAGAGCAACCCGTCGAATGTGCTGAACGAACGGGTGATGGCAGCAGCCTACCAGTGGCACAACTACGCGCACTCCACGATCGGGCCCAAGAGCGACATCGAGCTGGTGCCGATCGACCGGCTCAAAGACTTCTACAAGCGCTACTACCAGCCGGACAACGCGATGCTCGTCGTCGCGGGGAAGTTCGACGAGGCAAAGGTCTTCAAGTGGATCGCCGATTCCTTCGGCAAGATCCCCAAGCCGAAGGGCCGCCCGTACGCGACCTACACTGTCGAGCCTCCGCAGGACGGCGAGCG
>JANOHG010000389.1:0-2130 GCA_031406375.1 Archangiaceae bacterium
GGTTGTTGGTCTCCGGGTTGGTTGCCGAGGCAAAGGTGTTGGTTGGCAAAGCCCCACTGGCTCCGAACATTCCGAACGTGAAGGATCGAATGGCGCGCGCCACGCTGCTCGAGTCGACCGGCAACGCGAAGGACGACGCGATACAGCGCGCACTTCCTGGGTATTACCTGCGCAGCTTCGAAGATCTGGTCAAGTCGTTGGCAGCGCCGGATCCGCTCGATCGCTGGCAAGCAGCCGAAGAGCTCGGTGAGCACGTCACCATCCGCGCGCTTGATCCGCTGCTCGAGACGTTTCGCACCGCCCGTAATCCGCTCGTTCGTCAGCGCGCCTTCGAGAGCCTTGCGAAGGTGCTCAAGTCGCTTCCGCGGCAGGTGGCCGAATACGAGGTTGAGCTTCGGGTCGACGTGGCACGGGCGAACGCGAGTGACACGCAGCTGTACCTGACAATCGGCGTGCTGCTCGACTTGTCGGGTCGGCTCGACAAGGCCGCCAGTGAGTACCAGCGCGCGTTTGATCCCGCCGTTCCGGATCCGATCGTATTGCGGCGGTGGGCGCAGATTCGGCGCGAACGACGGCAGCCCTATTCTGCGGCGGTGACCGCGCGCCAGCTGTCATTGTGGGCCCACCAGCTGGCCACGGTTCAGACGGTCGTCGAGGGGGGCGGGGCTCTCACCATCGCCCGCCAGCTGTGCGCCGCCGTCGAAATGGGACGCTTCGCGCGCGAGGTGATCGCCGAGGTTGCCGCGCAGAAGACCGAGTTTCCCGACGACGTCGCCGAGTTTCAGCGTCGCGCGGACGACGGGGTGAAGATTGCCGAGGCCCGCTTGCGTGACGCTGAGCTCAAGCTCCTCGAGTCGGATGCGCGCGCCAAGCGCTGTGGCGATGAGTCGGTTCGCGAGCGGCTCAGGGCAGGCGAGGTCTTGCGGTTGAGCTCGTTGAAGGGCCTGCCGACAAAGGCGCCGAAGGTCGCGATCCTCGTCAAAGAGCTGGCTCTTCAGCGGGAGCCGTCGGTCGAGATTCGCGACGCGCTCAAGAACTGATTGTCAGCGGATCGAACCGAAGAACAGGTGGGTCAGGGCCAAGGTGATTCCAAGCCCGAGGGTGTCGGCGACCAGGCACGCCGCGAGGGTATGCCGCACCGCCTTGATTTGAACTGCGCCGTAGTAGAGCGCGAGCACGTAGAAGGTTGTCTCTGAGCTGCCGTTGATCAGGCTGACGAGGTACCCGATGAACGAGTCGACGCCGTTGGTCTTCATCGTTTCCATCATGATGCCCAGCGATCCTTGACCCGACAGAGGGCGCATCATCGCCATCGGCAGCGCTTCGGCTGGCAGCCCAATCTTCGAGGTCCACGGACCTAGGGTCGAGGTGATCGCCTCCATGGCTCCCGAGGCACGGAACATTCCGACTGCGACGAGGATCGCGACGAGGAAAGGAATGATCACCACCGCGATCTGAAAGCCTTCTTTCGCTGCGGCGATGAACGCCTCGTAGACCTTCACCCGCCGCCCCATGCCGAAGAGGAGGATCGCCAGCATCAGAGCCGGTAGGATCCAGTGACTCGCCATCATTCGCATCAACTCGAGCAGGTGCCACCCCGGGTTGGCCCACGCGAAGTGGTTGAGCACCTGGCCGAAATGGCGAAACGCCGCGAACATCACTGCCGCGACCACCGCGAGCACGACCCACAGCCGCGCGCCGGATGCCGGGGCGACTGCAGCTGCCGCGGCCAGCGCGTCGTTCATCGACTTTTCGTCGGGCACCTTAACGGGTTTGACTTCGCTCACCGTCACTTCGGCCCCGATGAACCGATCGACGGCGAACAGTCTCCACCCCTGCATCCACTTGCAGATCAACACCGCGACGACGGTAGAGACTGCGGTGCTGATCACCGACGGCACGATGATGCCCGCTGGGTCCTTCGAGCCGAGCATCCCTCGCACCGCCACGGCCCCCAGCGGAAGCACCGCGAGCCCAGCGGTGTTGATCACCAGGAACAGCGCCATCGAGTTGGTGGCGACGCCGTGGTGTTTGTTGAGCTTGTCGAGCTCTCCCATCGCCTTGAGGCCAAACGGGGTCGCCGCGTTTCCGAGCCCGAGGATGTTCGCTGCGAAGTTCATGATCATCGCT
>JANOHG010000417.1:0-3835 GCA_031406375.1 Archangiaceae bacterium
CCCACAGATTCAGCTGAGGAACCGAAAAAGGGACAGGCGCCCCGCGACGTTACTCGTGTGGACAAACCTCACGTGCCAGGTCAAGAACCTCACGTTCACTACAAGGACGGCACATCATCAAATCAGAGTGGCAGTGTCCACGATGCACATAGAGGGAAGCCGGTGCCTGGCAATCTGGTAATCGAATGGTTGAGAGGACACGGATGGATACCACCGAACTAATGAAGCTATACGGATACCCTGAGGCCCAAGATCTGGACTCTCCGTTGGCGATGGGGGAGATGACGATAGTGGCCGCGCCCGAAATCCTTCGACAACTTGCAGCATTTCTTATCCACACTGCCGAACAAATGGAAATGCGCGGGGATGGGTTTGGCCACGAGCACTACTCAGATTTCGTGAAAGACCGAACTGATGGCTCACCAGAGATCGTGGTGAGTCGTCCATAGGGGTCGGAATCTCCCCATGTCGCGAGATCACCTCGCCCGGATGATCGCGCGGCGCCCGCGCCCAGACAGCGACGCGCCTCCTGCTCATTGAAGATTCTCCGTCCAGCCATTCCCAACCTCCCGAAAACTTCGGAGGCTGCTGCGCCCGCGCCGGCCCGTCATCCCGGTGTCGCTGATTGGTCACCGCGCAGATCACGGCTTGATGAAGGCAGTTGTCCCGGACTGATCGCGGGGAATGTTGGTTGATGACGTTCGCAGAGCGCGTGGCGAGTGCGGGACGCCCTGCCTTTCCGTCAGCGCGTTGGTATGCGTTCAGCGGAGGCCGTTCGAGACGACAAGGTGATCACGCGGTAGCCGGGAGGGATGAAACGAGACACGCGAGAGACCTGGGCGAAGCGAGTAGGTCAGTGGGCGAAGAGCGGGCTATCTGCTGATTGGTCGATGACGATCGCCCGGCCCGAGGTGCAGCAACAGCTCGAGGCCAACGTCTTCCGTCAGGCGGCGCTCGGCATTAGGAAACCAGCTGCCAAGCCACAATGATCGTCCGACTCAAGAACGGCCGTCGATGAACGCATACAAAAGCTCGAGCCGCGCTGACGGCTCATCACAAGACGCCAACCACCGAAATCCGCAACACCGGCGTTGGCGTGTCGGCCCCAAGCAGCTCGACCTGAATTGACGTTTGGTTGTCGGTCGAGACGTTCTCACCCCACTGCAGTTCCTCGCCGCGCGCGGCGATCGCTTCACCAAGGGAGCCAACCAATGCCTGCATCCTGGGTGACGGATGCGCACCGTTCACCTCCTCGAGCGTCGCCGCAGCCAGTCGATACCCCTGCAGAGGCGAGTCCGGATGGATTCCCTTGTGCTCGTACGAGAACCCATACGTCACCGGGTTGCTGCACTCGACCAAGAGGGTGATTCGTTCCGCGGCCGACGATGGCACTTCCAACTCGCGCTGCAGTTGCGCGCACGGCTCCTCAGCAAGCTCAATCATCGCGCGCTCACCGTCTCTTACGGCGGCATCCAGCGCGCGTTCGCCTTGGTCGCGTTCGAAGCTGCCCGAAATATCGGCGATGCGTACGGCGCCAAGCACCAGTACAGTCGTGCCGAGCACGCAGCTGGCTGCAAGCGCCCACGGCAACGGGACAGTTCGCCACCCGCGCCGCCCCGCGTCGACCGCCGCAAACAGTGACAGAAACGTGATGGGTGTCACTGGGTCGAGCCGACCCGCTTTGACCCACCAAGCCAGCCCACAGATTCCCAGCAGCGCAAATCCGATCGCCAAGGTCGGCATTCGCTGCGGCCGCTTTCGCACCACCCAAAACACATACAAGCCGCTGAGCAGTGAAAATCCGACGGCGCCGAGAATGAATGGGGCGAGAAGCAACAGGTAAAACACCCGTCGAGAGTCGCCGCGTTCTCAGTTGGGCGCAAGCCGGTGACGGGGCCTTCCGATCGCAGCGCCACAAACGTGCCGGGGCGCAAGTAGCGCACGACTTTGCGCGGCCATCGGCTACCTTCTCGCGCCGATGCGTCGCTCGATTCGATACCAGCTCGTCGCGCTCTTCGGCGCGATGCTCGTCGGGACGATGGTGACCTACCTCACCTTGGCCTCGCGCATCGTCACTGCCGACAAGCTCGCGACCGTCTACGACGTCAACGCCCTGCTTGCCGCGACGGTGTCAGACCAGGTGGTCAGCACTCTCGATGGGATGTCTGACAAGCTGAAGAACTTCGCTGCTGAGGGCGCGCCGACAGAAGCGCGTGCGCGTGCGCTCTTCGATGCCGATGATGAAGTGCTGTCGCTCGAGCTGTGGAAGCGAAGCACCAGCGGCGGCTTCGAGCGGGTTTTCACCTTCGTCGATCTTCCGCGACTTCAGGCACTGAACCTAAGCGCAGAAGACCTTGCGCAGGCGCGCAAGTCGCACCCCGTGCCGCTCGAGTCGGTCGCCGCGTTGGGGTTGGTGGTGCAGAACGCGAGCCTTGTTCCGGATCTGGCGCTGCTCAGGGTTGCGGTCGCCACCCGCGCCGCAGACGTGGTGGCGGTGGCCGACCTGCGGCCCGCACAGCTGCTGAGGGTGGTGCAGACCGCCGGGGTCTACCGTGTTTTTGTCGTCGACTCTGCCGGCAGCGTGCTCGCCCACCCTGACGCTCAGAAGGTGCTGGCGCACGCTGACCTTTCCGCGCTGCCGGTGGTGAAAGATGCGCTCGAAGCAAAGGTGGCGCGTGGCAGCCGCGACTACGACGCTGCCGACGGTGAGGTGGTGGCAAGTTATGCGCGACTCGACAAAGGCAGAGCTGCCGTCGTGGTCGAAACACCGCGCGCCGAGGTCTTCCGCGCCACCCGCGAGCTGCAGCAACGCTCGATTCTCTTCGCCATCGCGTTGATTTCGATCGCTTTGCTGGCTGCCGTCTACTTCTCGCGCCGCGTCACTGCGCCTCTGCGCACGCTCGAGCTGACGATGGCGAGAGTGTCAAAGGGCGACTTCAGCGTCGCCGTCGAAGTCACCAGCCAAAACGAAATCGGCACGGTGGCGACCGCCTTCAACCAGATGACGAAAGAGCTCGGAAAGCGCAACGAGGAGCTCGAGCGCAAGAACGCGTTGCTCGTGCAGTCTGAGAAGCTGTCGGCGATCGGCGAGCTGTCTGCGGGCCTTGCCCACGAAGTGAAGAACCCGATGGTTGGCATCGTCGGTTTCGCCCAACTCGGAAAGGAGTCGGCGGATCTCGACGAAGCCAAAGAGTACTTCGGACTGATTGACAGCGATGCGCAGCGCGCGAACTCAATTCTTCAGCGCCTGCTCGAGTTCGCTCGCCCACCGGAAGTCGAGCACGAGCGGTTGGAAGTGAAGGGCGTGGTCGACGGTGCGGTAAAGCTCGTTGCGCACCAGCTTCAGCTGCAGGGGGTTCGAATCGAGACCCGCTATGCGGATGGGCTGCCGCTGGTCATCGGCAACGCAAACCAATTGCGGCAGGTGCTCGTCAACTTGATGATGAACGCCGGCCAGGCGATGGAAGAGTCAAAAGAAAAGAAGCTCATCGTCGAGGCTTCGGGGGCCGAATGGACGGTGGTCGTCTCGGTGAAAGACACCGGCCCGGGGATGTCGCCTGAGGTACGCAAGCGGCTGTTCGAGCCCTTCTTCACCACTAAGCCGCGCGGAAAGGGTACCGGGCTGGGCCTGTCGATTAGCCGAAGCATCATCGAGGAACACAAGGGCGAGCTGCGCGTTGAGAGCGAGGTCGGCGCAGGCGCGACCTTTGTGATTCGAATTCCTGCCGCGCAGCCCGATTCGGTGCTGCGGCAGGTTCCCGTCATTTTCTGACTACTCTTCCCATTCGTCTTCGTCGTCGACCACCGGCGCGAGTTCGACCGAGCCGTGCTGTGC
>JANOHG010000446.1:0-4039 GCA_031406375.1 Archangiaceae bacterium
CCGGAACCATCGCCTTCGCGCAGCAGCCCATCGCCGCCACGGGCGCCGGCGTCGATGCCCCAGACATCGGACAACAGTCGCTCGCGGCTCTGTACCCGGCCTGGCCGTTCGAGAAACGTACGCAGCAGCTTAAACTCGAGCGCCGTCAATACGACGACGTTTCCTTTGACCCGCACTTCATGGCGTTCGCTGTCGAGCTCGATTTCGGCTTGGTTGAGCCGCAGCGCCGCGGGAGCTTCTTCGCGACGCCGCAGCACCGCCTTCACCCGCAGAAGCAGCTCTTTGACCGAGAATGGTTTGACGACGTAATCGTCGGCTCCGAGCTCGAGCCCACGCACGCGATCAGCCTCTTCGCCGCGAGCAGTGACGATGTTGATTGGGATGATACGGGTCGACGGCTGCGAACGAATCAGTCGCGCGACCTCGGCCCCTGAAATGTCGGGCAACATCAGGTCGAGCAGAATTAGCTCGGGAGTCTCGTCGCGCAGTCGCGAGAGCGCAGAGGAACCGGTACGCACCACGGTGACCTGATGACCTTCGGTGCTCAAGTTGTAGACGAGCAAATCTGCAAGATCCTGTTCGTCTTCAACGACGAGAATGCGGGCCATGGGGTTCTTCCTAACTCAACTCGAAACGTGGCATAAGCGCCGCGGTCGATGTCTGCGGAATCTGACAAACGGAAGCAACGCCGGATCCCAGTTGAGCTGTGGATTGAGGCCGTTCGTGAGGGCGAGCTTTACTTTCAGCGCGCAAGCAACCTTTCGGTGGGCGGCGCGTACTTCGCGCAGACGGTGCCGCTGCCGCTTGGGTCGAAGGTCGCGCTCAAGTTTTCACTGCCCAACGATGTTCACGAGATCATCTGTGATGGTGAGATCGTGACCGTGAAGGGCCTAGGCATGGGCGTACTGTTCGTCGACATCAAACCGGCCGATCAACACCGGATCGAAACGCTGATCGACCTGCACGCGAAGAAGAGGATGTAGCTGTTACTCAACGCGCGGATCGCAGTTCACCGGTGGACTCAGCGGTCGAATGGTGATCGCAAGCTTCTTCGGATTCGATCCCGCGGTGATTTCCTGCAGGTAATTGCACGAGCTGCCGGCGAGCATGGGCGGGGAGTCTTTCGAGAGAGCTTCGATGATCAACCCGTAGTCTCTTCCCAGCGGAATGCCTTGCACCGTCACATCTTGCGAGCTGGTGGTCGCACCGGCCGTGAGGTTGAGCGGGAAGACGAGCGCCCGGCGTTCGGCGCCGTTGGCGTCTTGAACGCGAATGAACCGATTGGCGGAAACCTGATTCACCAGGCAGGTGGCCTGCACCGCTACGCAGTCGCCGTTGCCCAGGCTTTGCCCCTTGGTCACCACCGAGACCTGCAGCGCAGAGATCATGTCGGCCAGGAGCGCGGAGACCACAAAATCGAATTCGAGCTGTGGGGCGTTCTCGCGGGGGCCACAGGCGAGCAGCGCAAACAGGCTTAGCCAGACGTGACGGCTCATCACATTCCCTCGATTGTGATGGTGATCGGCAGCGTGCCCGTTTGTCTCTGTGTCGCGAGTACAGCGACGGTGGTGGTAACTGCCGCAACGCCAACGCCGATGCCAATCCACACCCAGGGGTTCTTGTACCAGGGGCGGGTGAGCTCTGGCGCCGGGCCTTCGCTGGGGCGGGGGTTGACGCGAAAGGCGAGCGGACTGAAGGCGTCGCCTCGTCCAGCGAGTCGCCGCTGAGCGGCATCTGCGACTTCGACGTAGTACTCAATGTCGTAGGCGGTCTCTTCGACCGGCACTTCGTACGCAGGCACCGTGGCTGAAAAGTCTTCCTTGCTGCCCTTGTTGCGAATGAAGTCGACCGAGCTGTACGACTGGTTGCCGGTGCGACGGTAGAAGAGCTTGGCTCTGGCTCCCAGTGAAAGGTCCTCAATCTGGGCAGCAAGGTGCACCGGCAGCCCGCCCGCAACCGGATCCAACGAGGGAACGTTGAGCGTGACCGGCCGCACCCGCCGCTTTCGAATGTCTTCTTTGATGCGCGCATACAGGCCGCGAATCTTGGGGGCGGTCGATTTGGGCAACTCGTAGTCGGGGCGCGCCTGCAGCAGCTTCTCAAACGCGTCGCGCGCCTTTTCCTCGTGACCCAGGTAGAGGTGCGCGAGCCCGAGCATCCGGTACATCTCGGCGAGCTGATCGTCGGTGAGATCCGGCGCAGAAAGACCCTGCTGCAGCGTTTTGATCGCTTCTTCGAAGTCTCCGCGGTCGACCTGCTCGGTTGCTTTCTCGAGCTCAGGCAGCCGCGGAGCCACCTGCGCGGGGATCACCAGCGGGAAGTAGAGCGGCGCGTCAGCCCAGACCTGTCGACATGGAACAGGGCAGAGCTCAGCTGCCGGCGCAGTGAGCGCGGTCGAGACCACCAGCAGCGTGAGGCAGCCCCCTGTCATTGTCGATCTGCGGGTCTACCACGGCAGATTCCGCTGCCGGTTTGATTATCGCTGCAACGACAGGTATGGTCCGCCCCTTTTCCGGAACTAAAACGCAAATGCTTGTAAAGATTGAAGAAATTCAAGACAAAGGCCTCGAAGTGAACGCGGTGGTGTCACTTGAGCTGCTGACTGAGGCGCTGGTGCCTTCGGAAGGGTTCAAAGTCACCGAAGCTGGGAAGATCGCGGTTCGCTTCAAGAAGGTGGCGGGGCGGGTGTTCCTCACTGGGAACATGAGGGCCGAGCTGATTGCGCCGTGCAAGCGGTGCGTGAAGGACGTGAACCTGGGCGTGCCGGTGAGTTTCTCGCTGCGAATGGTCGACAAGACCCAGTTCGATAAATCACCGTTGGCTGAGGAGGACGAAGACGGAGCTGGCGAGAGTGCTGGCAGCTTCGATCTCGACCAGGCGGATGCGGAGCCGTTCGATGGCAAGACGATCGATCTGGACCCGATCATCCGCGAACAGGTATTGCTCGCTCTTCCGGTTTCGGTCCTTTGCCGGGAAGACTGCAAAGGGTTGTGCACGGCGTGCGGAGAAGACCTGAACGAAAAGGATTGCGGCTGCGAGCGGAAAGTGGTCGATGTGCGCCTCGCCAAACTCAAAGACATCAAGCTGAACTAACCAACCGTCTGCTTCGCGCGGACGAGCAATAAGGCAGGAAGCATCATGGGAGTTCCCAAGAAACGTACCTCGAAGATGCGCCGTGACCGGCGCCGTGCAGCCAACAACAAGGTCCGCACGCCAGTTCAAGTGATCGCCTGCTCGAGCTGTGGAGCTCCGGTGATGCCGCACCGTGTTTGTGCCGCGTGTGGAAACTATGACGGTCGCAAGGTGACCGCCGGCAAGGACGAGAAGTAACACTACCGCAGGGCCCATCACAGACAGACAAGGCGCGCACGGGCGAAGTCTGCTCTCGTGCGCGCGGGTGCGATCGCCGGTTGCCCTTCGCCACCGGGTTCAGGCCGAGGACCTTGAGCGCGGTCTCTACGCGGGTCTTCACTGCTTGGAGCTGAGCCAGGGCATCGAGAAGGTCCGCTCGAGCTTGGGCTCGGGGTTCCTGGAGGTCGGCCTGCGTGCAACGGGTAGAGCAGTACCTCATGGCCCGATGGATGGCGCCGGTGCCTTTCGTATGCAGCCGGCGCTTGACTCTTGTTAAAGCTACGTTGAATATGGATCAAGGATAGGCGCCTTGTTAAAAGAAGCCGATCCAGGGACTCATGAAGCGATCGACGGGACAGCTTCTTCAAATTGGTAGCGGCGACGAGGCCTTCCGGGCCTTTGTGCCGGCTCCGTTACCCCCGGTGCCTCCGCTCAAGTTGACCGCTACCGACCAGGCTCTCCTCGAGAAGGCCAACCGGGCGCTCGGGAAGCTGGACGGCATGACCTCGCTGCTCCCGAACACTGCGCTCTTCATCTACGCCTACGTCCGCAAAGAAGCGCTCGTCTCCTCACAGATCGAGGGCACGCAGTCGTCCTTCTCCGATCTCCTCCTCTACGAGAGTGACCAGGCGCCCGGTGTCCCGCTCGAAGACGTGCGCGAGGTATCGGACTACGTGGCCGCACTGAG
>JANOHG010000449.1:0-2786 GCA_031406375.1 Archangiaceae bacterium
CGCAGAGTCGGGTGGCAACTGCGAGCTCACCCGCATCGGAGAAACGGTCGTCGTCGACGGCGTCGTGGTGTTGGGTCCATCGAACCTCGCTGCGACGGTGCCTTTACACGCCAGCATGATGTACGCGCGCAACCTGCTCACCCTGTTGACACTGATGGTGAAAGACGGAGCGCTCAAGCTCGACCTCGCCGACGACATCGTCGCCGCGATGCTGGTCACGCACGACGGAGCCGTTCGAACATGACCCACACTGCGATTGCCGAGCTCTACGTCTTCATCCTTGCCGGCTTCGTCGGCTTTCAGGTCATCACCCGCGTGCCGCCGCTGCTGCATACCCCTCTGATGTCGGCGACCAACGCCATCTCGGGAGCCCAACAACGTGCCGACCCGCCGCTTACCTCGCAAGTTTTTCATGCCGCCCAACTCTGCGATGTCGGTGGTTTGCGCACATTTCGGACGCTGCACACACGCCCTCATGGCTCACCTGCCTTTCCCAACACAAAAACCAACCCACCCAACGGAACCAGCGATCGCTGTCCGAAGCCCTCCTCGATGCGAGGGGCGGGTAGGCCAAGCCGTACGTCGCAAAACTCACCTGCCCCACCAAACGGTGCGAAGTTCCCGAACAGCGGGGTGCTTCGATGGGTCTGTTGAGATTCTCAGTCGCGCTCGTTCTGCTCACGGCAGGCTGCGTCACCGCGCCGCGAGGAATGACGCCTTCCGCGCGGGACCTGAAGGATGAAGGCCTGGCGTCCTGGTACGGAAAGGCGTTCGCAGGAAAGCAGACTGCGAGCGGCGAGCTCTTCGACCCCAACCAACTCACCGCCGCCCATCGAACGCTGAAGTTCGGCACCTGCGTCAAGGTCGAGTTGCTCAGTAACGGAAACACCGTCAAGGTGCGAATCAACGACCGCGGCCCGTTCGTGAAAGACCGCATCATCGACGTTTCCGAAGAGGCCGGGCGGCGACTTGGGTTGCTGGACGAAGGCGTGGGCAGGGTGCGGCTTAGCGGCTGTGGCTGACCCGCGTCTCGTCGACCGCGGGTGACTCGACGGAAAAACAACGGCCCATCGACGAACATCAAGGGCTGTTAGAGCCCTTTCATTTCGGTGACGAGTTTCTGCAGCGTGGCCTTCGCATCACCAAAAATGAGCGAGGTCTTCTCGTCGAAGAACAGCGCATTCTCGATGCCAGCAAACCCGGTGCCTTTGCCGCGCTTGAGCACGAAAATCTGCCGTGCTTGATCCACATTTAGAATTGGCATTCCGAAGATGGGGCTGTTCGGATCGCGCTTGGCTGCAGGGTTCACGACGTCGTTGGCGCCAATCACAATCGCAACGTCGACGGTCGCGAACTGCTCGTTGATTTCTTCCATCTCGATCATCTTCTCGTACGGAACGTTCGCCTCGGCGAGGAGCACATTCATGTGCCCAGGCATCCGGCCCGCGACAGGGTGAATGGCGTACTTCACTTCACCGCCGCGCTTCTCGACCTGTTCGGCCATCTCGCGCACCAACTGCTGCGCCTGCGCGACCGCGAGGCCGTAGCCCGGAACGACGACCACCGATCGCGCGAACGCCAACGTCGCCGCGGCATCTTCCGCGGAAATCGACTTCATCTCGCCCGACGCCAACGCGGCAGCGCCACCCGCTGGGGCAGACCCAAATGCTCCGAACAGAACGTTGGCGAACGAACGGTTCATCGCTTTGCTCATCAACACCGAGAGCAAAAAGCCCGACGCGCCATCAAGCGCGCCACAGATGATGAGCACGTTGTTGCCAATCGCGAAGCCAGTCGCCGATGCAGCAAGACCCGCGTAGCTGTTCAGCAAGGAGACGACGACGGGCATGTCGGCGCCACCGATTGGCAACACCATCGAAAGGCCGATCACGAATGACAACCCGACGAGCGCGTAGAACGCCCACTGCTGCGTAGGGTCGTAGACGAGGTAGCCAAACAAGCCGAGCGCCGCGGTGAACAGGGTGAGATTGATGACGTTCTGCCCACGGAACGTAATCGGCTTGCCCGAGATGATTTCCTGCAGCTTTCCGAAAGCGATGAAGCTTCCCGAGACCGTCAGTGCGCCGAAGAGCACTTCGAACCCGAGTGCGCCCATCATGCCGCGTGACATTTCGTGGCCTTCGAGGTGGTGCGAGTAGTACTCGGCAACACCCACCAGCGTCGCCGCGAGCGCGCCAAACATGTGCGAGATAGCGATTCGCTGCGGCATCGCCGTCATCGCGACCTTGGTGCCCAGCGGCCATCCGATGATGGTCCCCAGAGTCAGGCCAACCAACACCCACCCATAGTTGACGATGTCATGATGCATCAGCGTGCCGCACACCGCTGCGACCATTCCAATCGCCGCCAGCTGCATTCCCCGCCGGGCCGTTTCAGGCTTGGTGAGGCTGCGCAACCCGAGAATGAAGAGCACCGAAGCGATCAAATACGCCGCGTCGGTGATGATCTGCTGCGTCGTCACTTCTTTTCTCCTGCCGGCAGCTGAGCCTTTGGACCTTTGAACATCTTCAACATCCGGTCGGTGATGATGAAACCGCCGACGCAGTTGATCGTCGCGCACGTCACCGCAATGACCCCAAGCACGGTGGCGACGTCATTTCGGTTTCCACCCGCGACGACCAGCGAACCCACCAGCGAGATTCCCGAGATGGCGTTGGTCGCCGACATCAGAGGGGTATGCAGCAGCGGCGGCACGCGGGTGATGACCTGAAAGCCGACGAAGCCGGCAAGGATGAAGACGTAGAGCTCGGCAATCGCAGTGTGGG
>JANOHG010000478.1:0-1903 GCA_031406375.1 Archangiaceae bacterium
GTTGGTCTATCTGCGACTCGCGTGTGGGAAATTCTCTATGACGAAATCGATGAAGAAGAGGGGTTGCACATTCATCGATTTCTGTTTTGGCCATATGCGGAGTTGAATGTCGTATTTCATCAATTTTCATTTTCTGTAGAAGCGTGCTCTGAACGAGGCCCTCTTGTTCCTCCGGTTGTGGAAGTCACCAAATGACTTGGTGACCCAGCCCGTACCCGTGAGCCATCAGCGACACTCGGATGATCGCCGTCGGCTGTTCGCGCAGCCTCCACGTTTTCAGGAGGTCGCGCACGCAGGGCAGGCCGAAACGTCGAATCCCACACGGCGATCTTGACCTCTACCCGCCCCCTGTACGGTTACCGTCCGCGAGGGCATCGACATGGTCCTCGAAGTGCACCGAGAGCAGCTCTCCGGACAGGTCCTTCTTCCGCTGGCCTGATCGACGGCGCTGAGATCCACGGCGCGCTCGACCGGCTGATGCGTCGTTCCGTCAGCCCGAGCCCCAACGGCCGCAGAGCAACCCGCAGGTGGTACACGACCGGGGCAAGCTCACCTGGCGACACTATTGGATCGAGGATCGCAGCTCTGACGATGCCTCAGACAGTCAGATCGATCGAGGCGTGCGCCACCACCCGCGCGCACGAAGTCACGCCACGTTGGCGCGCACGAGCACGCGGCACTCCGCCTGCATTGCGCTGGGCCCATGTCCCCAACCACCGCACCTTCGCGCAATGTGTTCCATCGCGCTTTGCCAGTTCTCCTGCTCGCGGCTTGCGCCACGGGTGAGCCCGCGCCCACACTGCAACCCCTCGAGCTCTCCGCGCTGGTTCGCGCGGTCGTCTCCAGGGATCCATCGCCTGAGGGCACCGCGGTCATCACCATTCCCACTTCGGCCAGCGAAGGCTTCACCGTGCGCGACCCGAAGACCGGCGTTGCGCTGCGCGCCAAGCTCCGCGGAGCGCGCGATGTGAGGAAAGAAATAGTCAACGACCTGGTCGTCTACGCCGGCGCCGGCAAGGGAGGCGAGAGCGTCGTGCACCGCATCGTCCCCGAAGGAACCGAGGACTACGTGATCTTCGAGCACGCGCCCGCAAGTCCAACACTCGAGTACGACGTGGCGCTGGAGGGCGTCGCCGGCCTGCGGCTCGTCGAGAACGCGCTCGAGTTCCTCGACCTCGAGGGAACGCCGCGGCTGCGGGTCGCGCCACCTTGGGCTGTCGACGCGAGCGGCCGACGCATCTGGCTGGCCCTGCGAGTGGAAGGCTGCGCGGTTGACCGTTCGCCGGAAGGTCCGTGGGGCCGCGCGGTGACTCCGCCGGGCGCACAGACCTGCACGGTCGTCGCGGACTGGTCAGGCGTCGAAGGGCCACTCGCCTATCCACTCACCGTCGATCCTTCGTGGACCCAGACCAACGCGATGATCTTTCGCAGAGACGGCGCCGCTGCCGGCAGGTTGAGCAACGGCACCGTGCTGGTCGTCGGCGGAGCGGGCGCGCCGGGCAACGCGACCGAGCTCTTCGACCCCGTTAGCAAGACGTGGGCAGTCGGCTCGAACATGGGCCTCAACACCGCCACGTTGGTTGGCCATACGCTCACGGTGCTTCCCGATGGCCGCGCGATGGTGGTTGGCGGGCGGGTTCGAGTATCCTTGACCGTCAAGAACCTCATCGACGTTCGGATTCGCGAGACGAACGGAAACTGGGGCTTCAGGCGGCCGATGTTCGTGGCCCGCTCTGGCCACACCGCCACGCTGATGGGAGACGGACGCGTGCTCGTCGTGGGAGGGACCACGCTTGGGACCAAAGGCAGCGGCTGCGGCTCGACCGATGCCGAGGTGTTCCGCCCTGACCTGAACAGCTGGCTTCTCATCCCTGGCGGCGCTCAGACGCCGCCGCGCGCGGGG
>JANOHG010000493.1:0-1144 GCA_031406375.1 Archangiaceae bacterium
TCGAGGTCGTACTTCGCCTTTCGCAGCTTCTCGGCGTAATGCCGATAATCCCAAGGAACGAGCTTTATCCCAGCGCCTTCTTTGTCTGCGATTGCCTGAGCTTCAGTTACGTCTTTGAGAAACTGTTCGCGCGCGGGTCGCCACACAGAAAGCATCAGGTCGAGCGCCGTCTGTGGATCCTTCGCCATCGTGTCGCCCAGCCGCCAGTGCGCGTAGGTGGCATACCCGAGCAACTTCGCTTTTTTGGCACGCAGCAACAGAATTTCGCTGGCGATCTTGTTGTTGTCGCGCGCGTTGCCATTGTCGCCGCGGCTGACCCACATCCGCCAACCCTTCTCGCGCAGCGCGCGGTTCGAGCAGTAGATGAGAAACGGCTCCATTGCCGATCGCGTGTTGGCGATGGCCCATTGGCCTTTCATTGATCGCCGTTCAGCTTCGGCTGCGGCGCCGGCGATCTGCTCTTCTGACAGACCTGCCAGGCCGTCGCGCGAGTCGATGATCAGCGCGTCTTGCTCTTCGTCTCCCAGCTGATTCTGGCTGAACTGGGTGGTGAGCTTCGCGAGTCGCTGATTGAACTCGGACAACTGGATCTTCTGCGCTGCCTCGAGGTTCGCGCCTTGACGAACAAAACCGTTGTAGTGAAACCACACGAGCCGTTGTTGCTCTTGCGTGAGGGTTGCCTTGGTGGGTGAGTCGTAGACCGCCTTTATTCGCGCGAAGAGCTTCTGGTTCTGAATGATCTTGTCTTGAAAGGCCGCGAGCTTTGGAACCAACTCGGTCTCTATCTGCTGAAACTCCGGAGTCGATCGGCTTGAGCTCCAGATCGAAAAGAGCGTGATCGCCCGAGTCAGTGGCGCCCCTGCCTTCTCGAGCGCGACCAGAGTGTTCTCGAACGCAGCGGCGGCGGGGTTGGTTGCGATTGCGTCTATCTCACGAAGCTGCGCCGCCATGCCGGCTTCGAGCGCAGGTGCAAAGTCAGACAGGTTGACCTTGTCAAGCGGAGGAATTCCTCCATACGGCCCCCCCCAAGGCGCCAGCAAGACCGACCCTGGATCAGCGTTGTCACTCACAGTGAGGCTCCTTTGGTTCTTCACTTGCTGCCGTGGATCAACCGAACTGAGCGCGACACTAAACCGAAGATTCA
>JANOHG010000504.1:0-7615 GCA_031406375.1 Archangiaceae bacterium
GCCTGGGGCCAGGTGGGCCTGCTGGAAGCATCCGATCGGTTTGACCCGAAGGTAGGCGCCAACTTCCTCACCTTTGCCCACTACCGCATCAAGGGCGCGATTTTCGACGGGTTGCGGAAGATGGGCATCCTCAAGGGCCCAGAATCACGCAGCCTCGGCATGCAGGACCGTGCCAACTCCTACCTCGGCAACCTCTCGGATCGAGACCAGGGAAGCAACCACGGCAGCTCTGTGGCCGATGATGTGAGGGAGATCTCGAGTGCAGTCACTGGCCTGGCGATGGTGTTCGCCACCAGTCTCGAGAGCTCTGAAGGTCTGCAGTTGTCGGACGAAGTGGCAGTGCCAGCAGATGAAAAGCTGGAGCTTGAGCAGATGAAAGGGCGGGTACGGGCGGCGATTGAGCAGTTGCCGGAGAAAGAACGGAAATTGTTGAACGGGTACTACTTTCAGTCAAAGACGCTTGAAGAAGCGGGTGCAGAAATTGGGCAGTCGAAGAGTTGGGCGTCGCGACTTCACGCACGAGCAGTTGAGCGGTTGAAAGCGTTGCTCGAAGAGGAAGATTGTTCCGAAGACGGGCTTAGGAGAAGCAAAAATGGCGGGACCACTGGCAGGAATCTCAGCAGCACAAGTCGCTCAGCAGAAGGTGCAGGATCAGGGCGCAAACCAGGCAGCCAAGCAGGCCCCCAGCAAGTTCGACCAGGCGATGAAATCGCAAGGCGTTGACCCTGCGAAGAATGCCCAGGCAGTGAACCAAGCTCAGCCTGCGCACAAAGTCGACCCGGCCCGCCAGGTTGAGCAAGTCAACAAGCTCGAGAAGGCCCAGCTGAACAAGGTTGGCAACGCCACCACCGACAACAAGATGACCGCCAAGGCGATGGAGCCGGTCGCTCAAAAGGCGGAAGTCGCCAAGAGCTCGAATACCCTGATGGGAATGATGGGCAACATGGAAAAGGGGCAGGTCTCGCTCGACAAGTTGATCAACGGTGCGACTAACGGAAAGAGCTTTTCCAACGCTGAGCTGATCTCTCTGCAGGCGGGAATGTACAAGTACTCGCAGGAACTCGACCTCACCTCAAAGATCGTCGAGAAGGCGACGAGCGGTTTAAAGGACACCCTCAAGACCCAAGTCTAAACAATCGCGGTCGAAGTCTTCGGGCGGCTCGCGTACGGCGAGGCCGCCCGTTTCGTTAGGCGTGTGTGTGGTGGCCGTAGTACCTTGGAGTCGTCATGTCACCCCGACCGCTGCGATTGCTGAGCGTGCTGATAGCGCTGCTGTTGTCGGCGTGCAGCGTCGAGCTCCAACACGATCTCACTGAAGACGATGCGAACGACATTTACGTCTTGCTGCAGCGCAACGGAATTGACGCGAAGAAATTGAAGGAAGAAGGCGGCAACGTTCCAAAGTACATCATCAGCGTCGGCAAGCAGGATGTCGCTGATGCCGCCCAGCTGCTGCGTGACTACGCGTTGCCGCGTCCGTACGTTGATGGCTTGGGTGTGTTCAAGAAGATGAAGGGAATGATTCCCACCCAGACCGAAGAGCGCGCGATGTTCATCGAAGCCTTGGGTGGAGAAATTTCGAACTCGTTCAATCGCATTCCGGGCGTGCTCGAAGCCCGGGTGATCGTGATGATTCCTGAGACGAACGATTTGACGCAGCCCGAGAAGAAGCCAATGCCTTCGGTTTCGGTGTTCATCAAGTATCGCCCGGACAGCGAGGACAAGCCGCCAGTCTCGGAGACTGAAGTGAAGGACTTCGTCACCACCGCAGTGCCCGAACTGCGAAAAGAGTCCGTTACCGTTTTGATGAAGAAAG
The DNA here is from genome assembly GCA_031406375.1 of Archangiaceae bacterium. Lineage (GTDB taxonomy): Bacteria > Myxococcota > Myxococcia > Myxococcales > Myxococcaceae > JAGSPQ01. The sequence continues at coordinate 1,817 of JANOHG010000504.1, forward strand.
CTGGCGCCGTGGAGGCTGAACAAAACCCCGAAACACGCAACCAGACGGTGATGGGACTTCGGATGACCAAACAGAGTGCAGGTCAGTTCAAGGTGATGGTGGGGCTCGGTGCGTTGCTGGTGCTGGCGATGGCGGGCCTCACCGGGTTTGCGTTCGTGCGCAAACAAAGCGGAACTTCAAATGCAGCTCGGCCTGGGGTGCGCACCAAGACGAATGCGGGCGCCGGCGCCGAGCGCGAGGGCTGACGCAAGTCTAAGGCGGTGTTGTGGAACAGTATTTCGCCTCACTCTCGAAGCGGCAGACGATGCTGCTCCTGACCGCCGTCACCTTTGGTGGGGCGAACAGCGTCGAGGCGTTCGATCACCTTCCTGATGAGGAGTGCGACCTTCTCAAGCACCGCGCGCATGAGCTGCTTCAGATTCCGCGCGACAAGCGGATTCCGTTTCTCGTGCAGGAAATCAAGCGGCTCGTGACTGCGCGGCGGCGACAGCTGGCGTCGGTTGACCCGGCGCGGCTGGCTTCGGTTTTGGGGAAAGAGCGCTCGGCGCTCGTGGAAGTGGTGCTGCGTGCGTTGCCGTCTTTGCTGGCTGATTCGGTTCGCAAACTGGCCCCAGGTCAGCCGGTCAAGCTGCAACGCGAAGTTCGGCCTGATGTGCTGTCGATTATCCGGTGGAAGCTCGAGGAAGCGATTCGGCAATCAGCGCCTAAAGGAGCCAGTCTCTTCAAGTTCACTGACCTGATAACCTTGCAGTCGCGTGAGCTCCTCACGATTGCAGATCGAATGGGGGCCCGCGCCTTGGCCACGGCAATCGCGGGTCTCCCAGACGCTGATCGCGATGCGTTCTTTGTCGCGTTGCCTCCAGATCAGCGGTCGCTGGCGCAGCGGGCAAGTGATGCAGGCAAATCACGCAAGTTGACCGATGAAGACTCGCGCACAGTGCTCGAAATGCACAACGCGCTCAAAGAGCCTTCGACAGGGATGCGCAGCGCGGGTGCGCAGCGATTGGCCCGCGCGGCCCTGGCCCAGGCGCCCGAATTCGCGGCGCGGCTGATTGAGCGCAACACAGGCGACTTCGGAAGGCTGCTGGTGCGATGGACGCGTGAAGAGCGCAACAAGCCAGTACGGGGAGACGGCGGACGTACCGACATCGTCGAGCAGATGGAGCGGCTCGCTCAGCGGGGGGTCATTGATCGGCCAATGCGATTGCCGCCGCCCCAGTCGAAGCCACCCCCAACGGCTGGGCAGCTGGCGCAGCGTGCGGCCGACCGGCGAGCCGGAGTGCTTGGGCCTCCGCCCGAGAAACGCGTCCTTAACCCTGAAAGATCTCGCTCGGCGGCAGCCGTTCCGGTGGCGGCTCCCGGCAAACGTTCTGACGGCGAACGCCGCGACTTCATCGCGCAACGAGAAGCCCGAAAAGCAGGGGCTGTCAGCAGCCACAGTGCGCCCCCCCCCAAGCGGCCTTCGGGCACTGCCTCGCTTCGACCGCAGCGACCCGTCACCGACCCCAACATCAAAGCGGCGAAAATCATGCGCGACGGAAAGGAGCTGAGACGACAAGACCAAGCAAAGGGGCAACCGGTGCGCGCCTCAAGTGCGGTTCAAGAGGCCCCCAAGCGCAAAAGCCCCCAGCAGCCGGCTGGCACCCGATCGCCGATCTTGCGAAACACCGCACCGACTAACGCGTCGGGACGTGGCCCAGGTCGCGGCTCGCGCTGACCACCCATTCGGTTTCAAGCCCTGTGCGCGGTGTGCCTTGTTGCATGCTCTCGTACTACACTGGGTTCGACATGGATGACTCCGAACGCCGCCCGGCCGCTCCCGCTTCTGGGCAAGGGCCACGGCTGAACAAGGTCATCCGCGGCGACGCGGCGACCAGCGACACCCCTCAATACGAAAAGCCCGTACTGCGGCCACCTCCGCGTGCCGGGGTGGTGAACGCCGAAGAATTCGAAGCGCGCACCGCCGCGAAGGACATCGTCGGTGAAGCGAAGAAGCAGGCTGAAGAAATCATCGCAGAAGCACACCGAGAGAAAGACAAAGTCTTCGCGAAGGCCTCGGAGGACGCGAAAGCCGAGGTGACGTCCAAGGCGTCAGAAGAAATCGCCCGCGCGAAGATGCAGGCAGGTCTGATTCTGGCCGATTCCGAAAAGGACATCATCGAGCTCGCCTGTAAGATCGCGATGAAAATCATCGGGCGAGATCTCGAGCGTCAGCCGGAGATCATCACCGAGATTTGTGCGACCGCGATTGAGAACGCTCGGGCCGCGAAGGCGATGATTCTTCGCGTGAACCCGAAAGACGGCGCGCTGCTCAGAGAGAAGCGCCCGAAGTTGATGGAGCAGATCGGCCGAACGCTCGAGCTCGCGATTCGCGACGACCCCGACATCGAGCAAGGAGGCTGCCTCATTCAGACGGAATTCGGAACCATCGACGCTCAGCTAAAGACCCAGTTCGACATGCTGCGCAACGTGCTTTACCCCGACAGTGCCAAGAAGGAAGCGAAGTAGTGGCGATTGACGTCAGGCGGTACACCCAGCTCATCAAGGAAGCCCAGACGGTTCGCGTTCGTGGTCGCGTCACTGAGCTGACGGGTTTGGTAATCAAAGCGGCAGTTCCCAATGTGCGCGTGGGCGATGTCTGCGAGATTCGGGGTCGTGGCGCAGATAGAATTCGCGCAGAGGTCGTCGGCTTTCAGGGCGAAGAAGTGATGCTGATGCCCTTGGGCGAGCTGAAGGGCATCGGGCCCGACAGCGAAGTGACTCCCACGGGCAAACCGCTGACGATTAAAGCCGGCGATGGCTTGCTGGGTCGGGTGCTCAACGGAATCGGCGAGCCGATGGACGGCAAAGGGCCGTTGCCCGATGAGGGAATGATTGACTGGTCGGTGGATCGCGACTGCCCAGATCCTTATACGCGCAAGCGCATCGAGCATCCGTTGTCTCTGGGCGTGCGCTGCATCGACGGGTTGTTGACCGTTGGCGAAGGCCAGCGCATCGGGCTCTTCGCCGGCTCAGGTGTCGGAAAGTCGACCTTGATGGGGCAGATCGCCCGAAATGCGACCGCAGAGCTCGCAGTGATCGCGCTAATTGGCGAACGCGGCCGTGAGGTTCTCGAGTTCGTCGAAGACTCGCTTGGGCACGAAGGACTCAAGCGTTCAGTGGTCATCTGCGCGACGTCTGATCAACCTTCCCTCGTCCGGCTGAAGGCCGGCTTCGTTGCGACCGCGGTCGCCGAATACTTTCGCGAGCGCGGTGGAAATGTGTTGTTCATGCTCGACACCGTCACCCGACTGGCGCGAGCCCAACGCGAGATTGGGCTCGCGATTGGCGAGCCTCCCGCGCGTCAGGGCTATCCCCCGAGCGTTTTTTCAATGCTGCCCCGAATTCTCGAGCGCACGGGCAACTCGGCAAAAGGCAAGTGCACCGCGATCTACACCGTGCTTGTCGCGGGCGGCGACATGGAAGATCCGATCGCCGACGAGGTGCGCGGTATTCTCGACGGCCACTTCATCTTGAACCGCGCGCTGGGCGAACGAAACCAGTGGCCCGCGATGGATGTGCTGGCCTCGCTTTCTCGCGTGATGAGCCAGATTGTGACGCCCGAGCACAAGAAGGCGGGCGGGAAGCTTCGGGAGACGCTGGCCACCTACGAGAAGCAGCGAGATCTGATTTTGCTGGGCGCCTACCAGTACGGCACCGACCCGCGCACCGACTACGCCATCGACAAATACGACGCGATCATCGATTTCCTCAAGCAGGACACCAATTCGAACGTCCTTTACGCCGATACGGTTGCTCAGCTGCTGGCGCTGTTTGAGGACGCCAACTGAGCTAGGCTTAAGGGCGCGATGCCCCCGTATCGACTGCAGACGCTCCTCGAAATGAGGGAGACCGCTGAAGAAGAGGCCAAACAGGTCTTTTCCGATGCCATGCGAGCACTGACGAAAGAACAGGTTGCGCTCAAGAAGCTCGAAGAGGACCTCGAGCGCCGCAAGGTCGAGCGCAAAGCCAAAGTGCGCGCCTACATGGAAGACGTGATGAAGCGGGGGGTGTTTGCCACTGGAATGACGCAGATGAATCGGTTCGAGCAGAAGCTGAAGGATGACGAGGCGCAGGTGGGCCTCGACATCGAGCGCCAGAAAGAGACGGTGCGCCAGGCGGAGCTGCTTGTCGAAACGAGGCGAATGGAGATGGCCGAAGCCGCGAAGGACAAAAAGGCGATCGAAAAGCACAAGGACAGCTGGAAGAAAGAGGTCAAGAAGGTTCAACAAGACAGGGAAGACATGCAGCAGGAGGAGATTGGCAACGCGCTCCACCTGGCGCGAACGAGGAAGCAGGGATGAGTCGGGTCGATGACGATCGCGAGTCAGCGCGGGTCGCCGAGCGGTTGGCCCAGGCCAAGCGGGCCGAAGAGACGCGAAGCAAGGACAAGGCGGGGGAAGCCTCGAACTTTTCGAAACTGGTGCAAGAGCAGAAAACGACTCAGCAGCAGCTGAGCGGGCAGAAAGCCAAGGCTCAGACGCAGGAATCGACGGGCGCCGCCAAAAGCGCGATCGCCAAGATGCTCAGTTCCAAGACACTGGGCGACCAGAACGAAAAGCACGTCGACGGGCACAAGAGCGAAGGCACGCGCAACGAGACGACTCATGCTGAGAGTCGGGCGGGTTCGCGGTCGCTCGGCGAGAAGTTGAATCAGTCGGCGAAGCAGGCGGTTGCTTCCGAGTCGGACGTGACAGGTCGGGTGAAGGAATCGAGCGATCAAGGCCAGGCGCAGACGAGCACTGCGCAATCGGCGGATCGCAGCCTCAGCAGCTCGCGCGCAGACGGCCGAGGTCAAGATGCGCAGACAAGCAACGCCCGATTGGACGAGCGCAAGGAAAGCTCGGACAATGCGTCATCGAAGATGGGCGGCGCAGGCGGTGCTCGCGCTGAGAAGGGCGACCTGAAGACGGACGCAGACAAGGGCGGGCAGCAGGGAGGCAGCGATAAAGGCGGCGGTGAGCCCGCGGCCGCGTCCACCTTTCGCTTCAACCCCGCCTTGATGGCCCCCGTTTCGGTGCAAAAGAAGAACGAGACTCAGAGCTCGGACAAGCTGCGAAAAGCGGCCGCAGAGATCGCGCAGAAGATTGTCGAGCGGGTACGCGTCGGAACCAACGCCACCGGAAAGATGGAGTTCCAGATTGATCTGAAGAACGACGTACTTGGCGGTCTGTCGGTAAAGGTCTCGTCGAAGAACGGGAAGATCACCGCGGTGTTCTCGGGTTCCGACCGTGACGTTTTGAAGATGCTCGAGGACCAATCCGAGTCGCTGAAGACAGCGCTGAGTGCGCGCGGTCTGACACTCGAGACGTTGAAGACTGAGGCGAAGGTTTGAGTCCTCCGTCGAAGCCTCCGCCCAAAAACGTTCAGAGCGATCGGACGATGATGATCGACACCGCAACGATCGAGCGGCGGCCGCTTCCGGCTGTTGCGCCCGTTCGTCCTCAAGCGCGCCGGTGGAAGCCCTTTCGGTTCGCCAATCTTGAGAAGATTTCTCGGCTACAGCAACAGCTTGCAGCGAGGCTCGAGTGGCTGCTGCCCGGCATCGGCGCAGATGGGCAGGTGAGCCAGACAGTGTGTCAGCGGCTTCACGAGATGTTCGAAGAAGAGGTCTCGCTCTCGACCGAGTACGTGCATGTCGTCAGCCCTAAGTTGTCGCAGCGCGGCCCGGCCCGGGTCTCGGCGAGCGTGACGAGCTCGGGAAACGCCGTTTTCATGTCCTTGCCGAGCAGCCCCATCAGCAGCTGGCGTTGCGTCAGC
>JANOHG010000522.1:0-2770 GCA_031406375.1 Archangiaceae bacterium
GCCGATTTCGCCGAAGTGCTCGGCTGCGAGGTCGTCGAACGACAGTGAGGCAATCGAGCTCCAGAACGCGTTGAGACGAGCCACCGCCTTTCTGGGGTGGGTGCTGCCGATCGCTCCGACCAGCAGCTCGGCCTTGATGACACTGCAAACCGAGTAGTCGGCTCGGGACCCGCTCAGGTATTTCTCTGTCAGCGACGGTTCTCTGCCGTTGAGCAGCGGAATGCAGACGCTCGAATCGAGCATGAACCTCACGAGAAGGCCTTCTTCACGTCCGAAAACGTGGCCGCTTCGTCTTCGGGGTCTTCCAACTCCATTGGGTCGGCCTGCCAGCCACGAACCATGGCCTCGTAGCCCTTAGGCCAGCCCTCTGCGCTGCGCTCGTCCAGCCGTTCGGCGATATAGGCCGACAGGCTCTTCTTCGCGCGACGCGCGCCTGCGCGAACCTTCGCCTCGAGCTTCAGCGGAAGATAAATGGTGAGCTGTGCCATGGTGCACCAACTATATGCCCACTTATATTGTCCCATCAAATCCTACTTCGAGCTGTCGCAGTCGTTTTGAAGCGACCAACCGTCCGCTCGAGACAGCGTCGGTGCCGCATCGCGAAGCTGTTACGCGCGCCGCCCCACCGGAAAGCCAAGCAAGTTCATTGCTCGCGAAGCTCGAGCGATGCGGCGGCGGCTCGCACCGTGTCGTAGAGGCGATCGTTGGCCGGGTAGAAACCGTTGATGGACAACGGAGCGAGGATCTCTCGTCCGTGCGGCTCCCGGGCTGACAGCGCGACCAACACCTTCACCAGCGCGTCACCCAGCGCGGCCGGAAAGTCTGACCGCACGCAGTACAGATCTCGAGGCGTTCGCGCGGTCTTAGCGATGATCCGAAAGTTTAACGGATCGATGTTCTTCGACGCCTTCAGCGCGGCCATCGAACCCTGATAGGTCGCTCCGGCGTCAATCTTCCCCTCGTACACCGCCATCAGGAGCTTCTCATGCTGCCCGAGAAACTCAGTGCGCGAGAAGTAGGTCTTTGGATCCAGCCCGCGATCCGCGAACACCTTCATCGGAAACAGGTAGCCCGATGCCGATGCGGGGTCGACAAATCCGAAGCTTCCGCCCTTGAGATCCGCAAGCGATCGGCGCGGGCTGTCGTGCCGTACGAAAATGTAGCCACCTGCAGTCTCGCTTCCGTCGACAATCGGCGTCACCAGCGGCCGAAGTTTGATGCGCTTCTCGGCCCGCACGTACGCATAGGGCGACAGGTTGACCATCTCGACTTCGCCTCGCTCGAGCTTCAGATGTGCGTCGTCGTAGTTGTCACCCATGACCAGCTCGACTGGAACCTTCAGCTGCTTCGCCAGCCACTGCGCCAACGGCTGGTGAGCGGCCTCGATTTGTTCGGGATTCGCGTACGGAAGAAGCCCAATCCGCAGCCGGGTAAAGCCTTCGGGCGGGGTGAGCTCGAAGGGCGCCGGCGACACGGCCTTGGGCGGCGGCAAGTGGCTGCTTGGCTCTTCGACGCAGGCACCGATCATCACGAGCGACGCGACAAGCAACCCTCGCTGAATTGTGCGCTCGGGCAACGTCACGCGGCCGGCCTTGAGATCACCACCCGGTTTCTTCCCTGGTGCTTGGCGAGGTACAGCGCTTGGTCGGCCGCTTCGAGCACCTGCTCGCCCGTCGTTCCATCGTCGGGGTACGTCGCGACGCCAATGCTCACGGTGATCGTTTGAGGCCACCGATTCTCGCCGTTCAACTCGATCTCGACCGCTTCGCGCATCCGTTCGGCGACCTGGCCTGCCACCGTCTTTGACGTCTCGGGAAGCACCGCAGCGAACTCTTCGCCGCCATACCGCGCAAGAAGATCGGTTTCCCGCAGCGCGCCGTTCAGCACGTGCGCGAGTCGCCGCAGCAGCTCGTCTCCTGCCGGGTGCCCCATCGCGTCGTTCACCTTCTTGAACAAATCGACATCGGTCATCAGCACGCTGCAGGGGCGCCCGGTTCGCATCGATCGCCGCAGCTCGGCAGCCAGCACTTCCTGGAAGCGGCGGTGGTTGTAGACGCCGGTGAGGCCATCGGTCACCGCGAGCCGTTCGAGCCTTGCGTTTGCTTCCTGCAACTCGCGGGTGCGATCCGCGACTGCCTTCTCGAGGTTGTCGCGCTCAGCCTGAAGCGTGCCCGCCATTTGGTTCATCATCTGTGAAAGCTCGCCCATTTCGCGACCCTTCAACGCCGGCGCCCGGGCGTTCAGCGAACCTTCACCCATTTTTCGCACCGCGACCTGCAGCGCTTTGATCGGCGTCACCACCAAGCGATCGACTCCCAGATAAAGAATCGCCGCGATGATCGCGAAGAGGCCGAGCGCGAAACCGAGCCACGAAGCGCGGGTGCGTGCGACGTGGGCGTTGAGCCCGTCGAGCGAGTACGTGGCGATCACCGTCGCCCACCGCAGCCCCGACTTCGCGGGCACGCCGATTCGCAGCTTCGTGCCTTCGCGCTGCCATACAGCTTCGTCCGCAAAGAGCGCGGATTTCGCGAACGCATCTTGCTCGATGAGATTGAAGCGCTCGGGGACGCTGTCGGCCAGCACCCTTCCCTGATCATCGACAATGGTCAGTTGCTGAAGTTCAGCGCCACGGGTGCTCTCGAAGAAATGCGCCACCAGCGTGTCCAGCCCCGCCATGTCGTTCTGCGCGACGTAAACCGCTGCGGTTATTCCAATCGATTCGAGCACCTGCTGGCATCGAAGCCGCATTTCGAACTGTTCGTCGCGACGC
>JANOHG010000536.1:0-4783 GCA_031406375.1 Archangiaceae bacterium
TCGGAAAGGCGCCCTTCACCTCGTTGGATGAGCAGACCGCGCGCGACACGCTCAAGGCCTACGACGTGTGCGCGCGCACCCAGCTCGATTCGAGCTTTGCCGACGCAGATCGCGAAGGCCTGAAGTTCGACGGTAAGGGCACCGTCACCTTGCCAGCCTCGCTGAAGAAGGATCTCGCCGCGGTCTACGAAGGAGGGTGGGATAGGCTGGCGCTGCCTGAGTCGTTGGGTGGAATCGGCGCGCCGCCGTCCATCGCGTACGCCCAATTCGAGATGACCTCGGGCGCGAACCCGGCGCTTGGCTATTATTTGTTGGGGCCGGTGATCGCCCGGACGATCGAGCGGTTGGGCACCGACGCGCAGAAGAAGCGCTTCGTGCACCCGATCATCGAGCAGGCGTGGGGCGGCACGATGGTGCTCACCGAGCCAGATGCGGGCAGTGACGTCGGCGCCGGCCGCGCAAAGGCCCGACCGGTGGGTAACGGCGTGTGGGAAATCGAAGGCACCAAGCGCTTCATCACCAACGGTGATTACGACTTCCCTTCGAACATCATTCACCTCGTGCTCGCTCGCCCGGAAGGCGCAGGTCCGGGGACGAAAGGGTTGTCGATGTTCATCGTGCCGAAGTTCTGGGTCGACGACGACGGCAAGCTGACGACGGAACGCAACGGGGTCTACGCCACCGCGCTCGAGAAGAAGATGGGGATCAAAGCGTCGGCGACTTGCGAGCTCACCTTCGGGGGCGACGTGCCTGCGCGGGGTCTGCTGGTGGGTGATGTGCACGAAGGGATTCGCCAAATGTTCCACGTCATCGAGTACGCGCGGATGGCGGTCGGCATCAAATCGATGGCGACGCTGTCGACCGGGTACCTGAACGCGCTCGCGTACACCAAAGATCGCGTGCAGGGCTCGGACCTGCTCAAGGCAGCCGACAAAGCCGCGCCCCGGGTGCGAATCATCGACCACCCCGACGTGCGCAGGATGCTGATGTCGATGAAGGCGAGCGCAGAAGGGCTGCGCGCGTTGGTTCTCTTCACCGCATCGATTCAGGACCAGGTTGAGATTCTCGGAGGCCACGGCGACAACAATGCGAGGGCGCTCGACAAGCTCAATGATCTGCTGCTGCCGTTGGTGAAGGGGTACAGCTCGGAGAAAGCGTACGAGCTGTTGGGGGTCGCGCTGCAGTGTTTCGGCGGCTCGGGCTACTGCCAGGACTACCCGATCGAGCAATACATTCGAGATCAGAAAATCGACTCGCTTTACGAAGGCACGACCCACATCCAAGCGCTCGACCTGGTATTCCGGAAGATCGCCCGCGACGGTGGAGAAACCCTTCAGGGTCTACTGGGTCGGATTCGCGCGACGCTCGACACCCAAGAAGGAGGAGATTTACTGACGCATGAGCGCGAGAAGCTGAGCAAAGGGCTTGCGGACATTGAAGGGCTGTTTGGATCGATGCTTGGCAAGCTGGCCGAGTCGCCGTACCACGTGGGTTTCCATGGAAACCGGATCCTCGCCGCGCTAGCCGAGTTGGTGATCGGCTGGTTGCTGATTCGTCATTCGGCGGTCGCGCATCTGAAGCGAGCTTCGGCGTCAGCAGACGATCAAGCTTTCTATACCGGGAAGATCGCCGCTGCACGGTGGTACGCCGACAACGTTCTTCCAGGCCTGGCGTTGACGCGAAAGTTGGTCGAAGGCGGGACGCTGGAGTTGCTCGACTTGCCTGAGGAGGCGTTCTGACTTTCTCGATTCCTCTCGCCGAAGGGGTTGTCCTTCCCGAGCCCGAAGTCGGCCCTGAGGCGTGCCTCACCGCGACCGATGTCATCGATTCAACGCACCATGCAATCGTCGACAAGGCCCGGCTGATCGCCAACGGCAAGACCGAGCTCGACCGCGCGCGAGCGCTGTTCGTGTTCGTACGCGACACGATTCGCTACGACTTCACTCCGAAGCTCGACAGCCGCGACTCGTGGAAGGCGAGCACCACGCTGCAGCGAGGCAAAGGCTTCTGTCAGCAGAAAGCGGTGCTGTACACCGCGCTCTGTCGGGCGGCCCGCATTCCGTCGGCGATCTGTCTACAGCACATCAGGGATCACAAGCTGCTCGACACGCGGTTTGCTTCGTTGCTGCCCAACGGCATCATCGCGTTTCACGGACTGGCAGCAGTGTGGTTGTCTGGGCGCTGGGTGCGCGTCGACCCGGCGTTGGATGCGGGCCTGGTGCGGATTCGGGGCTACCGCCTCACCGACTTCAATGGAACGGGCGAGGCGCTGCTGCCCGCGACGGATCTCAACGGGCAATCGCACATCGATTTCCTCGGCCAGTTCGGACCGTTCGCCGACTTTCCGCACTCGATTTGTGACCTGGGAGTTCGCATTCGACCCACCTGGGACGCGCTGCGAGAAGTCGCTCGCAAGACAGGCGCCTCGATGTGAGCGTGTCATAGCGGGTTGCGCCCAATGCTCATCAAGTACTCAGAGTGGAAGAGGCCAATCGATGGCGCCTATTCCTTCGCGTTGCGGGCGGTCGCGGCCGAAAAGCCATTGGTCGGAACCCGCAGCGACATTCGAGACATCGCGCGCGCGGCGCTGCCGCCCGAAGACGCCGACCGCTTCGAAAAGAACGTCGATCGATGGTCAGGCCCTGAGGATCTGATCGGCGAGGGTCGCCCGTATGTCGGCGCGCAGCTTTTCTTCGATGAAATCGGCGCGTGCGCGCAGCTGACGATGCGTGAGGTCGAAGCCGCGCTGACGGGCTGCGTTCAGGTGATGCGTTCGACAAACGGCCAAACGGACTACTTGGTGCGCGATCACCACATGCTCGACGTTGCGCTTTACCACTTCGTCACCACCGGCAAATTGCCGAACGCGCTGCTGCATGCCGACCGTCACTCTGACTGGTGCAAAGACAGCTACCTCGAGCAGCGCCGCCCGGCCCAGGCGGCGACGTGGTGGAAATTGTTCGAGGGGCTCAAGCGCCCCGACACTGGCGAGTGCGTGCTGGGTGAGAACGACGTGCACTTCATTACCGGCCGGGCGGTACCGAAGAAGTTCCGAGACATTCCGGGTTCGGTGTTGGTGCCGTCGTCGATGGAAAGTCGGGATTTCGGGTGGCAGAAGACGCTCGAGGATCCAGCGGCGCTCGCCGCCGACTGGGTCTCACTCGATTTCGACTACTTCCAGCCTTCGCCGCAGCTGAGGCTCGCCTCGGGGTTGATTCGCGACCCGCGTTTTCAACGGGCCGTCAACCACGCGGCAGTTCGGGTGTTCGTGCTCTCGCCGCAATTCACCCAGGGAGGCGACAAGGTGGATCCCTGGGTCATTCAAGGTGGGTTGCATTCTTCGCTGCGGCTGGTGAACCTGTTCCGCGGTCAGGCGGCGTAAGAGATCGTCCATTCGGTGACTTCGCCTCGAACGGCGAACTCGACGACGTCACCGACTTTGCGCCCGAAGATTGCCTTTCCGACAGGCGATGCGGGCGTCACGACCTGAAAGAAGCCGTCGCCGCCCGGGCCCAGCAGCTCTTGTCCCGCACCGACCGGAGCGAGGAAGAGCGTGCGACCTTCGTCGGCGTCGTCGTTCTCAATCTCAACCACGGCTCCCAGGCCAATCTTCTCGCCCTTCGCCATCGGCCTGGCGCGGAAGAGCTCGAGCGCGTCGAGATCAGACAGCGCCGCGGTTTCTCTCTGACCGATGCCCTTGGCGAGGTTCACCGCCCGGTTCGCGCCTGTCTTGGCTTCGGTGCGGGTCTCTTCCGCCGTGCGCACTGCCTGGTCGGCAAGGGCGCGGAGCTTCTTGCTCAGCTGCTCGATGAGAAAGGTCTTGTCCATTCGGGCAACGCTACTTCCGCACCAGCTCGGTCGCGAGGAAGCTGCCCACTTCTGCAAGCCCTGCCGACGCGCGCTTCTTGCCTTCCAAGGTCTCGAGCAGCCGCTGGGCTGCATCGCTGGCGATGCCGGCGCGGACGTCGGCCAGCACCAGAAACGCGCTCCAGCCGGGAGTCAGCGGGGCGATTTTTCCTGGGCGCTGGGGCCGGTTCTTCAAGCCGCTCGCGACCTTCTGGACCAGGGCGTCTTCGTCGAGCTTCTGCGTCGTGCCGAGCAGCGCCGTCCAGGCTGAGGCGAGCAGTTCATCCATCAGCGGGCTCTGCAGCGCGCGATCAAGCCGCGAGATGCCCTCTTCGTCGTCGATGCTGTGGGCCTCGGAGTATGTCGGAGCGAGCTTCGCAACCACCACCGCGCGGGTGGCCAGATGCGACAGGCGGGGTGGGTAGCGCATAGCGGCTCCTAATGGCACACCGAGGGAAGATGCCTCTTTCTCCAGATGATGTTCGCCGCTGTACCCAGTTGCTCGAGGCGTTGGTTGCCGATCGCGGGTTGCTCACCGGAATTCCCGAGGCAGCTCGAATTGCTTTTCTCACCGCCGTCGGGCGGGTCGCGATTCCCGAGCGCGACGATGAAGTGCGGCTGGCAAAGGCGGTGCGTCGCAGCCGAGCGCTGGCCAAGCGCGAGCACGACCGTGGGGTCCGCGCCGCGACTGAGATTCGTACCGTGCGACTGAAGGCCGTCTACACCGCGCCCCAGGCGATTCTTCCGGAGGGATTGCCGCGCCCTGAACGGATGCTCGAGACTCCGCGGCACTGCTACGTCTGCAAAGTCGAGTTTCGCCGCGTTCACTTTTTCTACGATTCGATGTGCTGCGACTGCGGTGAGCTCAACTACGCGAAGCGCTTTCAGACCGCGGGGCTCGAAGGCCAGGTCGCGCTGATTACCGGCGGGCGGGTGA
>JANOHG010000542.1:0-5286 GCA_031406375.1 Archangiaceae bacterium
GCGATCCTGCTCGGCGCCATAGGGTTTGAATGATTCGAACGTCGCCGCGGCGTGGACGCCGGGCAGGTGGGCTGAATCAAACAGCTGCAGCCGGGCCTTCAGCTTCTGGCGCGCACAGGGGGTCACGACCTCGTAGCTGCGCCCGCCTTCGGTGATGCTGCGCGCGACCAGCCCAGTGCCGCTGCAATGCAGACAGTCTTCGATGCGCTCTTCAGAACGGCCGACGGCGAAGTCTCCTTGCCGATCGACGATGAACGACGGGGTCTGGCAGGGTGACGACGAGGCGTTCAAAGCAGTCACCAGAACGGCGGTAGGTCGAGCAGTCGCTTGAGTGCGGCTGCGCGATGAAACCGTTTCGATTCACGAACCGCGTGCAACGAGACGGGCTGCGCGTTTTGCACGAGGCGACGGGCCTGATGCAAGAGGGGTTGTCGTTCATTCCAGCTGAGCGCGCGGGTCAACACCGCAAAGACGAGCTCTTCTTGTCGCACCGCCGAGCTGAAATCATCAGGCGGGGGCAAAGTCGCCTCAAGTCTCGAGGCGACCGACGCGACCGCTTCAATGGTGCGGACGATCTTGCGCAGCGTCGCCTTGAGCTTCCGGTGGCGGGTCAAGTGCAGCGGTTCGGCGTGGGCCACCTCTACCGTGTGCTGACCTGCGCTGTGGGCGACCCACTTTGAAATCTCGGCGTCGACCTGGCGCCGGCATGCTCGAAGCGACTTGAGGCCACCACCACTGTGCGGAGCATCCCACTGCGCGTTTTCGGCCGCTTTGCGCAGGCCGCGCGCCACCACTTCGAAGGGGGCTCCGGTTTGCGCCCACAAGTCGAGCAGATCGACGTCCAGCGCAGACAGCTCGACGCCTCGTCCACGATAGGCGGTGAAGCAGTCCTGAACCCGTTCTTCAAAGCTGGCGGAATCGGGCAGAAGGGACATGGGTCAGCGGGGGAAGAGGGAATGCGGCTTGACAGTGTGGATCGGCTGCGATTTATCCCGCCGCGCTTTTTAAAGGGCCCATAGCTCAGCGGTAGAGCACTACCTTGACACGGTAGGGGTCGGAGGTTCGAAACCTCCTGGGCCCACTTTTCAAGCTTGGTCGGGCTGGCCGCTGCGGAAAATCGGAAGAACGCGAGAGGTTTGCCGCCCCCATCGCGGTTCCCGTCGGCTAATGAAGGCCCATGGCCTCCATCACCATCACCCTGCCCGACGGCTCGAAGAAAGAAGCGCCTGCAGGCATTCCAATCTCAGAGTTCGTCAAGACCTCGATCGGCGCTGGGCTCGCCAAGGCGGCGCTCTTCGCACGCGTCAACGGACAAGACTGCGATCTTTCACGGCCGCTTGAGGTCGACGCCAGTCTGCAGATCTTCACGCCCAAGAGTCCTGAAGGTCTCGAGTTGGTGCGTCACGACGCGGCGCACATCGTCGCTGACGCCGTGCAGAGGCTGTTCCCAGGCACCCAGGTGACCATCGGGCCCGCAATCGAGGACGGCTTCTATTACGACTTCGCGCGAGACCAGCCGTTCACCCCCGAAGATCTCGAGAAGATCGAGAAGCTCGCCAACGAGATCGTGAAGGCCGACTTACCGTTTCGGCGTGAAGAGATTTCGATGCCCGAGGCGATCGCGCTCTTTGAGAAGATGGGTGAAAAGTTCAAGGTCGAAATCGTCAACGACATCGCGGCAAAGGGTGCGAAGACGCTGACGCTGTACCGGCACGCAGACTGGGTCGACTTCTGTCTGGGGCCGCACGCTCCGTCAACCGGCAGGGTGGGGTTGATCAAACTTCTGTCGAGCTCGGGCGCCTATTGGCGTGGGGATCACCGCAATCCAATGCTGCAACGGATTTACGGTACGGCGTTCTTCGACCAGAAGGCGCTCGACGCGTGGAACAAGCAGCGCGAGGAAGCCGCCAAGCGCGACCACCGCAAGCTCGGCAAAGAGCTCGACCTCTTTCACTTTCACCACTTCGCGCCTGGCTCGGCATTCTGGACCCCGAAAGGCACCAGCCTCTACACCACGTTGTCAGCCTTCATGCGCAAGCTGCTGCTCGACAACGGCTACCTCGAGATTAAGACCCCACTGCTGTTCAACAAGGGGCTTTGGGAAGTCTCGGGACACTGGGGCAAGTACAAAGAGAACATGTTCCTCGTCGAGGACAGCGACACCCGCGAGCATGACTTTTCGCTCAAGCCGATGAACTGCCCGTCGCATCATCTTTTCTACGGCTTCAAGAAGCACAGCTATCGAGATCTGCCGTTGCGGCTGCACTCGCAAGATGTGCTTCACCGGAATGAAGCGGCGGGCTCGTTGGGTGGGCTCACCCGGGTGCGTCAGTTCGCGCAGGACGACGGGCATATCTACTGCACCGAAGAGCAGATCGCGCTCGAGGTGAAGCACTTTGTTCGGTTGCTCGATCACGTCTACTCAGTGTTCGGGCTCAAATACACCGCCAAGTTCGCGACCCGGCCGCCGGTGCGAATCGGTGACGATGCGATGTGGGATCGCGCGGAAGCTTCGTTGAAGAAAGCGCTCGATGCGCTCAACCTTCCGTACGAGCTGAAGCCTGGCGACGGTGCCTTCTACGGCCCAAAGATCGACTTCGATGTCTCAGACAGCATCGGGCGCAAGTGGCAGTTGGGGACGATGCAGCTCGACTACGCGGCGCCCGAGCGGTTCGATCTGACCTACGTCAGCCCCGACAATCATCCGCATCGTCCGGTGGTGCTGCATCGGGCGATCTTCGGCAGCTTCGAGCGGTTCATTGCAATTTTGATTGAACACTACGCAGGCGCATTTCCGGTGTGGCTGGCGCCTATTCAGGTTGCGCTGGTAACCATCTCGGACAAACAGCTCGACTATGCACGCGAGGTTCAAGCGAAGCTGCTCGCGAAAGGCTTCCGGGTCGAACTCGATGATCGCGGGATGACGATGCAGGCGAAGATCGCCGTCGCTCAGGTGCAAAAAATCCCATTCACCTTGGTGATCGGCGACAAAGAAAAGGAAACCCAAGCAGTCGCGCCGCGTCGCTACGCAGGCGAAGGGCTCAAGGCGATGCCGCTGGAAGAGTTCGTCGCGTTGCTCGAAAAGGAAGCTTCTTGGCAGCTGCTTGCGCCCGCTTGATTTGTGTTTGGTGCGCCACTAGGGTCGGCGAAGTTTTATTGATTTCGCAATCGGTTTTTCCCACCTCGCAGTTTTCTTAAGGAAATCGCATGACCTCCAAGGACATCCTCGAGACTGAGATCCCCACGCTGCTCAAAGAGAAACCCGAGCTGGCGAAGGACCTCAACGCCGTCGTTCACTTCGTAGTCAGCGGCGATGGTGGCGGCACTTGGACGCTCGACTGCACCAAGGAAGCAGATTGGGTGACCATTGGGGCGAACGGCACGCCGAAGATGACGATCAGCGTCTCAAACGAGGACTTCGTGAAGATCCGCGCCAAGACGATGAATGCGCAGATGGCGGCGATGCAGGGCAAGCTCAAATTCAAGCCGATGGACATGGGCCTGGCGATGAAGCTCGCGAAGCTGCTGAGCTGAGCGCTTTCGGCGGGTTGTTTCTCAAACGGCGCGCGCTCGACATCGGGCCGCGCCGTTTTGCTTGATGCCTTGGAGTCACCGACATGGGCTTGCCGCTTGACGGACTGAAGGTGCTGGATCTTACACGGCTGCTGCCTGGCCCTTACGCCACGCTGGTGCTCGCTGATCTCGGGGCGAGTGTCGACAAGCTCGAAGATCCAAATGGCGGCGACTACCTTCGGCAGATGGGGCCCTTCAGGGGCGACGAGAGCGCGATGTTTCTGGGGCTCAACCGCAACAAGCGATCGGCGACGCTCGATCTGAAAAGCACCGACGGCCCCGCGACTTTGAAAAAGGCGGTGAAGAATTACGACGTCCTGGTCGAGAGCTTCCGCCCGGGCGTGATGGACAAGCTGGGCGTGGGCTGGGAAACGCTGCACGCCGAGAATCCTCGGCTGATCTACTGCGCCATCAGCGGGTATGGGCAGACGGGGCCTGATCGGCTTCGCGCGGGTCACGACCTCAACTACATCGCGCGATCCGGAGTGCTGGGGTACGCAGGAGATGGGGGCGGCGCGCCCTCGGCGCCGGGCGTGCAGGTAGGCGACATCGGCGGCGGCAGCCTGTTTGCGTTGGTGGGAATCCTCGCGGCCTTGCACGAGAGGCAGCGCACCGGGGTGGGTCGGCTGGTCGACATCTCGATGACGGACGGTTCGCTGGCATTTCTACACATGCAGCTGGCCGCGCGGATGGCGATGGGAGCCGAAGGCGCCGCCTTGCAGCGTGGAGTCGAGACGTTGAACGGCGGGTACCCCTGCTATGGGGTCTACCGCTGCGCCGACGGCAAATACCTGGCGGTCGGAGCGTTGGAACCGAAATTCTTCCAGGGCGTATGCGAGGTGCTCGGTCGGCCCGAGTTGATCGACGGCGCGTATGACCTGGGCGATCAGGCGAACGGGGTGCGCCTCAAGCTCGCCGCGATCTTCGCGGAAAAGTCTCGCGACGCGTGGGTCGCGCTGTTCCGCGCCCGCGACCTTTGCGTCGAGCCAGTGCTGGAAGGTGACGAGGTGTTCTTGGACGCGCAGCTGCAGGCGCGGGGGATGTTCATTGAAGCCGATGGGTTGATGCAGCTGCGCACTCCGCTGCAGTTCGGGCCGGTTCCAACCCGGCCTGCTCCGAAGCTTGGTGAGCACACGAGGCAAGTGCTCGGCTAGTGCGACAGCCCGGAAGTCCGTGCATGGCTGGGCCGCCGATTCCAGCCCCGCTTGCTTCGTTGAGCTCCCTGCGCCGCACAGAAAGGGCGGCTCGGTCGCCCGCCTCGCCATCCGGTTGGATCGACGGCCGATCTCCGCACGGACTTCCGGGCTGTCGTACTAGCCTGACTGCTTGACGCGACGCGACCCCGGACTTTGGATGTTGCCGATCTCGGCGGTGCTCTTCGCGATCGCTTTCGCGTGCGGCGCCGAAAATGCCGAGGCACCGCGCGCTGTGCCTCGGCCGAGCGATGCGTTGATGTGCAAGGGCTTCGAGCAGTTGATGCCCAATTTTCTGAAGGCAATCGAACAAGGTCGAACCGAGAATCTGCGTAGGGTCATCAAGGACCACCTGTTGGTGTCCGAGCGGCCGGGTGAGCCGCCACCGATCAACGACGTGATGCGTTCGATTTTCGCGACGTTGACGAAGCTTTCCACCGAGCCTGCGGAACCTGGTCGACTCCGCCCGCGCCGCCGGCGCCGATGCCGCGATCTGCCTCATCGCGAAGTTCTGCGAGCC
>JANOHG010000554.1:0-5097 GCA_031406375.1 Archangiaceae bacterium
TCCTGGAGGCGAGCCACCCGCAATTCGATTACTTCGCCGGGACGAGGCAGGGAGTATTCGCCGTCATCGGCCGGTTCGTTCCCTCAGGCGTCCACCACATCCTGATCGGCCCCGATCACCTGCTGTTCCTCGTAGGCCTGCTGCTGCTCGGCTTTGGGACCCGTCACGTCGACCAGCGAAAAGTGTTCCGCTACGAGCTCGGCCATTCGCACCGCTTCATCATGCGCAGCGCGGCGAACCACCTGGGCGGTGCGTTGCCAAAGCAGCCCAAGCGCTACCAGCGCAAGCGCGAGCGTTGGCAGAGCAATGCTCAGCAGCAGTTTTTTTCCGACGGAGTTCAGCGGTGCTCCAAAATCAAAGGCGAGCCATTGGGTTTGCGCATCAAACCCGTGGGCGAAGTGTTGATTTCATGACGCAGTTTGTCAAACGGCGGTTTGAACTAGGATGCGGCGGTTTTGGAGTTGATCACCTCGAGACTGCTGGAAGTGCCCCACGGGTTTCCCACCCGCGAAGGAGGCGTTTCGACCGGCCCGTGGGCAAGCCTCAACGCCGGTGGATCAGTGGGAGACACACCCGCAGCGGTCGAAATGAATCTCGGTTTGCTCGCTGCCGCGGCGAAGGTCGAGCGCGAGCGCCTGTTCGAGGTCAGTCAGGTGCATGGCGACCGGGTGCTTGCGGCTGCTGTCTGCGCGCAGATGGAGGCCGACGCGCTTTGGTCGGGCACGGAAGGCGACGCGGTAGGCGTGAAGACGGCCGATTGCGTTCCGATTCTGCTGGTTGACCCCCGCGGTCGGCGCGTCGCTGCGGTGCACTCCGGTTGGAAAGGCACCTGGTCGGAGATCGCGGCGCGGACAGTGGAGGCGCTGGTGGTGGCGGGGTCGCGCCCGTCGGATTTGCGGGTGGCGATCGGGCCTTCAATTGGTCCGTGCTGCTATGGGGTCAGCGAAGCTCGCGCAGTGCTGTTTGCGACCCGCTTCCCCAAAGAAGTCTGTGTGCGCGGCGCCGCCGGGCCTTCGCTCGATCTGGCGCTTGCCGTTCAAGCCACTCTGGTGCGATCGGGCGTCCCCGCCGTGCAGATCGACAATCTTCGGCTCTGTACTTCCTGTGACCAACGGTTCTTCTCGCATCGACGGGATCGCGGTCTGACCGGCCGACACCTTTCATTCGTGACCTGTCGCTTTTGACGTGCGGTCGGTCGGCCGCAGTGAGACTTCACACGACAGCGAGGTCGCAGCCACAGGTCCGAAATATTGACGGTCTTGAAACCCGGTCCGTACACTTCACTCGCTATTCGCACCTTCCTCGTCATGAGTCCCATCGCGCTGATTGCTTGTGCGACGCCAGGGGCTGCGCCGCAATTGGAGCTCAACGAGCTCAAGGCCGAGCTGCGCGCGCTTCGGGAAGAGAACGCGCGACTGGAAAAGCGGCTCGATCGCATCGACCTTCACGCGTCGTTCGTTCCCCCAACGGGCGCGACCGCCAAGGACTCTTCGCGTGGGTTTGCGCTCACAAGTGTTGAGCCCGCTGCCGAAAAGGTGCCTTCGCTGACGGTGGTGAAGCTCAAGCCGCGCCAACAGGCCGCGCCCAGGCTCGCGACAGGTGTACAGATCGTGGAGCCTGCGCCCCAGGTGCTGGACGCACTACAGAACGCGGCTCCTTCTGAGCCGGCCGACGAGGTGGATCCAAACATCGGTGAGGCGTTCTTCGATCAAGGCGTTACAGCGCTGAAGACCGGCAACGTCGCGGGCGGGATCCTCGAGCTACAGAAGTTCGCCGCCGAGTCTCCGCGCCACCCGCGCGCCGACAACGCGATCTACTTCAGTGGGCTGGGGCTGATGGGGCTCAACGATTTCGAAGCAGCTGCGAAGGCGTTCGAAGACGTTGTCGCCCGCTACCCTGCGGGCGACGCGGTGCTCGACTCGATGCTCAAGCTGGGTGAGTGTCGGGTGCGACTCAACAAGACCGCCGATGCCCGCGTTGTCTACGAGAAGATAGTTTTGTCCTACCCAGGCACGACTGCTGCCACCGCGGCCAAGGCCCGTCTGTCTTCGCTCACCGGTTCCCCATGAAGAAAACCATGACCATCCGATCGCTGTTGCTTGCTTTTGCCGCCGTGCTCGCCGTGCCCGCGTGGGGCCAGAACGAAACTGAGCTCAAGCCAGGCGAGGAAGAGTCCGAACAATCGATTCCAGCCAAGCCCAGCAAGGGATCCGAGTCGAGCCACACGGTGGTGAAGGACGACACGCTGTGGGACCTCTCGCAGAAGTATCTCGGGAGCCCGTGGTACTGGCCCAAGGTCTGGTCGTACAACCCTGAAATTGCCAACCCGCATTGGATCTACCCGGGCAACCAGGTTCGCTTTCTTCCGACCGGGGAAGAAGTTCCGACCCAGGTCGAGGTAGGTACCGGCCCCGAGGACGTCGAGCCTGGGCAGATGATCGAAGACGATCGCGTTCAGCTCAGTGGAAAGATCGGCTACCAGGGCAAGGGCACCATCAGCGTACGGGTCGAGGGCTTCGTCACCGACAAGGAAATCGAGGAAGCGGGGGTGATTGCCGGGTCTTACGCAGAGACTGAGATGTTGTCGTTTCCACAACAGCTCTATGTGAGCTTCAAGAAGGCAGGCGCGGTGAAGATGGGCGAGCCCTACATCATTTACCGCACGACGACGAAGCTCTCGCATCCCAACGGAGGAGGCTTCGGATACCTCACCCACGTCATCGGCACCGCGAAGGTAGTGCGATGGAGCGACAAGGAGAAGGTCGCCACCCTCGAGATTGTTGGCGATTGGGAAGAGATGGTTCGCGGAGATTTGGTCGGCCCCGCGGGTGTGAACATGATTCGATCGATTGCACCGAAACCGAACGGCAAGAAGGTCGAAGGAGGCATCATCGTCTCGGGTGGGCGTTACTGGTTCTCGACCTACGGTGAGCATGAGCAGATGTTGATCGACAAGGGCAGCGCCGACGGCGTCGAGCAGGGCAACACCTTCACCATCTTTCGTCGAATGGATGGGTTGACCAGCGGCGATGCGATCAACACCCCCAACGAGCTCGATGAGAAGTGGCCGAAGGAAGATGTCGGGCACTGCATGGCCGTCGAGGTGAAGACCAAGGCGACGACGTGCATCATGGTCCGATCGATTCGGGAAATCATGGTCGGCGACCACGTCGAGATTCGCCCCGCGACCGGCCCTGCGAGCGCATCGCGGTAATGCCCCAAGCGAATGTCAGCTGCTGCTCGTAAGACGGGGCAATGGCGGCAGACGAAAGGCGCGCGGTAGTCGGGCTGTGGAACGTGTTGGGGGTTGGCGCGGGATCGATCGCGAAGATTCGTCG
Organism: Archangiaceae bacterium; assembly: GCA_031406375.1. Lineage (GTDB taxonomy): Bacteria > Myxococcota > Myxococcia > Myxococcales > Myxococcaceae > JAGSPQ01. The sequence goes on from JANOHG010000554.1 coordinate 3,339, forward strand.
GGTCTACCCGGATCTCGGGGTGCTGGCTGATGCGCTGCCGCGAGAATGGCTCAGCTCAGTGCCGCTGGCGCAACCCGCTCGAGACGGACTCGCGGTGCTCGACACCACCTTGAGCCTTCATGCCGAACGGGTGCTTGAGCGTGCCGTCGATGCAAAGATGTCGATCTGCTTTCCCGAAGACTCCGTCTACCCGCGTGGGTTGCGCGAGGTGCACGGCGCACCGCCGGTTCTTTTCTACCAGGGACGAGGCGATCGCCCCAACGGGCCGCCGAGGCTCGCGATGGTGGGCAGTCGCAATTTCGAGCCGAACTTCAAGCCGGCTGCGACGGCGATTGCGCAGCAACTGGCAAAGCGGTTGATCATCGTTTCGGGCGCCGCGCGCGGCGTCGATCAGCTTTGCCACGACGCTGCGATTGATGCGAAGGGCGAAACCTGGGCCTTCATGGGCTCGGCGTTGGACAAGCTGGATTTTTCGCAGGCTCAGGTGGGGGCTCGCATCGTAGGAAGCGGCGGCACACTTTTCTCTGACTTTCCGCCCGGAGTCCGTGCAGACAGGAACACGTTCCCGCGCAGAAACCGGCTCATCTCGGGAGCCAGCGATGCGGTGCTGTTGGTCCGCGCCGATGGCGACTCGGGAGCCCTGATCACCGTCGACTATGCGCAGAAGCAGGGCAGAATGGTGCTGGCGATTCCAGGCCAAATCGACCACCGCACCGCGCACAGCTGCAATCAGCTCATCCGGGCGGGAAAAGCGCGGCTGGTCGAGCGCGCAGAAGACGTCTTTTCTGACATGGGGCTCACCCAGACGCGCACTCAACCAGCAGCGGTAGGCGGCGCCACATTCGATCTTTCAACCCTTTCAGCGAATGCGCGGCGTACTTTCGAAGTGCTCGAGAGGTCACCAGTCGATTTTGACTCGTTGTTGGGCAAGGCGGTGCCTCTCGACTCAGCCCTGCTCGCCAGCGCGCTGGTCGAGCTCGAGCTCGCGGGATTGCTGGTTCAGAAACCCGGCCGGCGGTATGAGCGTCGGTGAAGCAGTTTGTTGACGGGTTAGTTGGGCCCAACTAAAAACTGAACAGCTTTTCAAACCGCATTGTGGAAGGGGTACCCTCCGAAATGTCCGCCAGCATGATGTTTCACCACATTCTCGATGTGGTGCTGACCGCTGAACCTGCTCACAAAGAAAGCGCGCTCGATGCGTTGATCGCGTTTTTCAAAGAGGGCGGTACGTTCATGTTGATCAACATCTTCTGGCTCGCCGCGGCTCTCGCCGTGGTGGTCGAGCGGATAATCACATTGATGTTTCGCTACAACCTCAATGCTCCGCCGTTCATGGAGCAGGTCACCAAGCTGGTGTTGACGGGCAACGTCGACCGCGCGGTGAAGCTGTGCGGCGCGGCTCCGAACGCTCCGCTGGCGAAGGTGATTCGAGCGGGCCTCACCCGCGCGAACCGGGGCGAAATCGAAGTCGCCAAGTCAATCGAAGAAGCGATTCTCGAGAACACGCCGCACATCTCGGCGCGCATTCCGTGGTTGTGGTCGCTGGCGAACGTCGCGACGCTCTTCGGCCTGATTGGCACCATCGTCGGGCTGATCGGCACGTTCAAGTCACTTGGCAACGTGCCGGCAGATCAGAAGCAAGCGCTGTTGTCGAAGGGCATCTCGGAAGCAATGAACAACACCGCGTTCGGCCTTGGCATCGCGGTGACCTGCATCATCTTCCACCTCTTCCTCACCGCGTACGCGAAGCGGATGATCG
>JANOHG010000555.1:0-2401 GCA_031406375.1 Archangiaceae bacterium
GAGCACCTTCTCGACCGCTTGCGACGTCTCGAGCAGCCTTTCGAGCCGTGCCGTCGTCAGTCGTTGATAGCGGCTGATTTTTTCCAGCGAATCGAGCTCCCTTAAGTCTTCGGCGACCAGCACCGACAACCCTCGTTCACGCTTTATCAAGGTCGCGAAGTCCTTCGCGCAGACCAAGCGACTCACCCTGTCTTCACGCGACAATCGATACAACGCCGTCAGCCGCGGCCCCAGCGCGCGCTCTTTCTCGTCTGCCGCTGCCTGTGCGCGGGTGTCTTCTCCTCGCAGCGCTTCGGCGCGAAGCGTCAGCGCCTTTGAAGCCTTCTGCAGCGACGCGGTATTCTGCGACGACTGGCGGAAGCGCCGTTCGAACCAGTCGAGACCGGTGAGCAGATCTTTGCGCTCGGTCTTCAACGCGTCGAACAGCGCTCGTTCGGCTTCGATTCGCTCGTTCAGCTCGGCCTGCTCGTCTTCGACGGGGTGCGCACTGAGCACGAGGAGAAGAAGCAGCGCGCTCATGTCTTAAGAAACCTCCGCACCGCGAGCATGCTGCCCGACAGGCCCATCGCCACGCCGATCGCCAGCAGCTCAAGCATCAGCTGAATCGGAACCAGCCGCACATCTTTGGGCAAAGCGAGAAACGCGAACATCCCTTCCGCCCTCGGAGCTCCCCAGGTCGCCAGGGTCCACAGCGCGGCCGTCGCCAGCAGCGCAGAGAGCAACCCCTGCACCAGCCCCTCGAGAAGAAAGGGAGCGCGAACGAAGCGATTCGTCGCTCCGACGAGCTTCTGAATTTCGATCTCTTCACGGCGCGCGTAGATCGCCAGCTGAAGCGTGGCCGAGACGACGATGATGGCGGTGAGGAACACGACGGCGAACGCGACCACACTGGCGAGCCTGAGCCCTTTCGAAAGCGCGCCGAGTCGTTCGAGCGCATCGGCGCCGTAGTCCACCGCTTCGACAAAGGTCAGCGCACGCAGCGTCTGAGCCAGCACCTCCAGCGAACCAGGCTCGCGCAGCTGTGGGGGCAACGTCACTTCGACGCTCCAGGGAAGCGGGTTGGCACTCAGGTCGGTGAGCGCTTGGCCTTGAGGACCCAGCTGTTCCGCCAGCCGGCCCAACGCTTCGGTTGGGCTGACAATCTTCGTCTTGCCGGCGGTGCGCTGTGCGAGCGCCGCCTCGAGCGTGCTCACTTCTTCAGGCGGGGTACCGTGCTTCAAGTAGACGGTGAGCTCGACCTCGCCGCCAAGCGCCAACACGAGCGCATCGATTTGCGCGCCGGCGATTCGAGCCAGCCCGAAGCAGAAAAGCGCGATCGCGAGCGAAGCAATCGCAATCACATGCACGAAGGGATCTCGCCACATCCCGCCAAGCGCAGTGCGGGTGAAGTAGCTGACCTTGGCGGTAATCACCCGCGCACCATCAGCAGCGCTGCTTTGGCGCCGCGTTCTTCACAGACCAGTGTCCCGCGCTCGAGACGCAGGGTGCGTTTATGGTATCGCTCGATCAGCGACGCGTCATGGGTCGCCACCACCACCGTGGTGCCGCGCGCGTTCACGTCACAAAGCAGATCCATGATCTCTACCGTCAGCGCCGGGTCGAGGTTTCCGGTTGGTTCATCTGCCAGAAGGATCGCTGGCTCGTTCACCAGCGCACGGGCGATGACCACCCGTTGCTGCTCACCTCCCGACAGCTTGGGAGGCAGCACGTTGGCTTTGTGTTCCAGCCCCACCCGCTTGAGGATTTTAAGCGCCTTCTGCCGCACCACGTCGCGCGGCGTGCCAATCACGTCGAGCGCAAAGCCGACATTCTCTACCACCGAGCGCGTGGGCAGCAGCTTGAAGTCCTGAAAGACGACCCCGATGTTGCGGCGCAAGTACGGAATTCCCGACTCGCGCAGGCGGGCGATGTTCCGACCCGACACCAACACCTGGCCGCGGGTGGCCCGCTCGGCCAGAAACACCAGCTTGAGCAGCGTCGTCTTTCCGGCGCCCGAGGGTCCGGTGAGGAAAACGAACTCGCCCTTCTGAATGTCGAGGTTGATATCCGTCAACGTCGCAGCGTCACTTCCGAACGCCTTCGTGACATGGAACATCTGAATCATCGCATTTGGCTTCTTACCAACTTGCGAAGTACTAAATCGGCTTCCGTGTACCCCACCCGTTACCAACTGCAGGCGCTGACCGCTCACGTGGTGGCCGCTCTCGAGCGCCGCCGCAAAGGGTTCCCCGATTGGAACGCAGGTGTCGAAGCCCGACTCACCGACGCGGCCCATGTCGTTGGCGGTCAAGGTGATGGTGCGCAGGCGACGTGGCCGAACACCTGATTGCGGCGGTGCCGGGCGACAACTCCATTGTCATGGTGCGCGATGCTCCTCTGCCCGGCTCGCGGTGTATTGGCC
>JANOHG010000571.1:0-1433 GCA_031406375.1 Archangiaceae bacterium
CGCGAACGCTTGGGCGGCAGTGGCGGCATGGTCTGCAAACGCGGCCTTCGTCTCGTCGGGCAACGGCAAGCGCTGCACGGGAATGCCGAGGTCGCGCGACAGCTGCGCGTCGATGCCCAGCAACTGCGCGGTGCCACCGCAGATGAAGACCTTCTCGATCGCGCGGTGTGTCTTTGCCGTGTACGACTTCAGCGTGGGTCGCAGCTCGCGAAGCAAGGGCTGCATTCCGCGGGCGAATGCCCCGGCGGCGCGTTCGGCATCTGCGCCCACCGCGGCGTCGCCGATGGCTCCGTGATCTTCCTTCCACTTCTCGGCTTCGGCGAACGAGGTTTTGAACTCGTTCGCCAGCGCCCGGGTGAGCGCAGCGCCGCCGCCAGTGAAGGTGCGGGCGTGCTCGATGCCCCTGGCCTGGGCGACCAATCGCAACGCAGACGCGCTCATGCCCGAGGTCGACAATCGCGACCGCGCCCTGGGGGTTCTCGGGAAGCTGCTCGGCGGGCAGGGCGGCGAGCAGGTTCTGGTACACGAGCCCTGGGTGCGTCACGATTCGCGGGTCGACCTTCGCTTCCTTCAGCGACACCAGCAGCGTCTCGAGCTCGGTCTTCTTCACCACGCCGACCATCAGCTGGGTGCCCTTGTCGTCGGTCGAAGCAAGTTGGTAGTCCCAGACGGCTTCGGACAAGTCGAAGGGCAGCTGGCTCTCGACCTCGAACGCGAGCGTTGCCTCGATTTTCTTCGGATCTGAAAACGGCATCACCAGCTGGTGGGTGGCAAGCGACGGGCCGGGCAAAGAGACGACGACCGTGTCCGCCGCGAAGGGCCCTTTGGTGAACAGCTCTGGAAGCGCAGCGCGAACGCGCTCGACCAGCGGCGCCGCCCCTTCGCCGGTGCGAACCGCCGCGAACGCGCGGGTGGAATAGCCGCGAAGGTTGGTCTCGAGGACGACCGCCTTCACGCTGTAGCTGCCCAAATCCAAGCCCAGGACTCTGGCCATTACTCCTCCTTCCAATACACGATTCGGCCAAGGCCGTCGTCGAGGCGGATTACCGCGGTGATGGTGCGGGTCACATCGCCCGCTTCGCCCGTCACCTGAATCCGGTAGGTGTTCGATTTGTCGCCGATGAACCGGTTGTTCTGCGCGTTGTTGGTGATCGTCGAGTTGGTGGCGACGCCTGCGCTCTGCACGATGTTGACGAAGTCGGTGACGCTCATTCCGAACATCGCGAACACGCGCGCGGTGCGGATCTTCTTGATCAGCGTGTCGATGAACAGCGGGTCCTGCAGGCGCGGGTCGGGCTTCGCGGGGTCGGCGATGGTGCGGATGGAAGTCTCCAACCCCGGGCTGGCCTTGAAGCCGGCGAGGGACTGGAGCACGTCCTTGATGGTGTTGGACTGGTCGAGCGCATAGTCAATGTGCATGGCGCTTGGCCAGG
>JANOHG010000602.1:0-1026 GCA_031406375.1 Archangiaceae bacterium
GGAAAGCAGCTGCCTCCATAGCAGACGCCGGGAAAAAGAAAGGGGTAACCAAAGCGCTTGTCGGACACCATGCCTTTGCGCACGAAGACGACGTCACCCCCCACCCGCTCGCACAGCATCGCGATGTCGTTCATGAACGAGATGCGGGTGGCCAGCATCGCGTTCGCTGCGTACTTGGTGAGCTCTGCGCTCTTGGTGTCCATGAAGAGAATCGGATTCTCAGTGCGCACGAAGGGGGCGTAGAGCTCGGCCATCACTTTGCGCGCCTTCGCGCTCTCGACGCCGATCACCACCCGATCCGGCTTGAGGAAGTCGTCAATGGCGGCGCCCTCTTTGAGAAACTCGGGGTTGCTGACGACGTCGAACGGGTGAGACGTGGTCGACGCGATCGCCTCGCGCACGCGCTCGGCGGTTCCAACTGGCACCGTGCTCTTGTCGACCACCACCGTGTATTGGGTCATCGCGGCACCAACCTGTCGGGCGGCGGTGAGGACGTATTGAAGATCGGCATCGCCCGTTTCGCCTTCAGGAGTACCGACGGCGATGAACACCACCCGCGCCGTTCCGACCGCGATCTTCAGGTCGGTGGTGAACGTCAGCCGCTTGTCCTTCACGTTCTTCGTGATCAGCTCTTCGAGACCCGGCTCGTAGATAGGAACTTCGCCTGCTTGCAGCCTGGCGACCTTCCTCGCGTCGATGTCGACGCACACCACGTCGTTGCCGCTGTCCGCAAAACACGTGCCCGCAACGAGCCCGACGTAACCGCTGCCGATGACTGCAATTCTCATGGATGTTTTGGCTCCGCGGGCACCCTAACCCAGAGACCATCCGGGGTGATCGGCGGATCGCGAAGGTGCTTGGGTCGAGGTCAAGGAGCGAGGAGGGAGCGGGCTTTCAGCCCGTAACCGACGAGTCGACGATGAGATCGGCCCAATGACCGAGCGAGGCGCCATCAGCCCGGATGGTTTCTGGGTTCACTACAGCCCGGAGGCGGTGTCACGCTTGGCCCAGAAGCATTGAGATTCA
>JANOHG010000606.1:0-1877 GCA_031406375.1 Archangiaceae bacterium
CCCGACTTCTGGCTGAGAAGCGCACCGACGGCACGGCCTACGTCAGGTTCATCACCTACAAGGTTCCGGTCGAGTTCATTCAAGAAAACATGGTCCTTTTCATCAAGACCTTGGACTTGATCGAAGGAAAGAAGCGGATCAACGCGTACATCAAAGATCAGCTGCGCCGGAACAACCCGTTTTTCATCGAGATCCGCAAAACCGAGCCGGTGAAGCTGGAGCTCGAGGATCTGATCGCGAAGTATTCTGCGGTCGGAAAGAAGAGCATCCGCGACGAGTACTACATTTCGGATGACCGGCAGATGATCTTGATGCTGATCAAGCCGATGTGGAATTCGACCCAACTGCCCGACACCAAGCAGTTCATCGACCACATGACCGGCGAGGCGAAGATCGGCGAAGACGCCAAAGGGTTGTTCGCTGACATCGCGCGCGAGACGGGCGTCGCCCTGGTTGAGGACTACGAGAAAAGCGGTGACAAAAAGACCGTCTATTTCGGCTTCGCCGGCTCGTACAAGACCAGCGTTGATGACAGCTACGCAATCCAGGATTCGGTGGATGACGTCGCGCTGGCTGCATTCGTTTTCATCTGCCTCATCACGATTGTCTTTTTCCGCAAGCTGACGCCAACCGTAATCGTGATCACCGGAATGATGATGGGCACCATTCTCACGATGGGGTTTGCGTACCTGACGTTGGGCGAACTGAACATGGTGACCAGCATCATCGGCGCCATCTTGATGGGGTTTGGCATCGACTACGGAATTCACTTCATCTACCGCACGCGCATCGAGCTTGGCTCTGGCAAGCGGTACGACGAGGCGATCACGGCTGCCCTGGTCAACGCCGGTCGCCCCGCGTTGATCGCCGCCATCGTCACCGGCGGCAGCTTCATGGTGCTGCTGATTTCACAGTTCCGTGGCTTTTCACAGTTCGGCTTTCTCGCCGCTTTTGGCACGTTGATCATCGGGTTCACGCTCTTCTCGTGGAGCCCGGCAGTCTTGGCGTTGATTGGCAACAAGAACGCCGACTGGGTGCCGCGCGCGATTGGAGTGATGAAGCCTCCTTCGAACACCAACGCCAGCGGCGAGATTCGAATCCCGCATCCGCGCCTGGTGTTGGCTGCGATGTGCGCAGTCGTCGCGGCAGTCTGTGCGTTCGCAATTCCGTGGACAGGCGAAGAGCTGCCAAAAGACCGTTCGCCGACGGTTCTCGAGCGGCTGAAAGCGGGCGTCGTCTTCAACTACAACACCCGCGCCCTGGTCCCCGAGGACATGGCGAGCATCAAGCTGCAGGACGAAATCAACGCGCGCTTCAAGATCTCTTCCGATCCAATCGCATTCACCGCCAAGACTCTCGAGGAGACCAAAGCGATTTGGGACGAGCTGACCCTAAACAAAGAAAAGTACCCGTCAGTTGATCAGGTGGTGTCGGTCTACAGCTTCGTGCCACCTCCGGACATCGCGGCTGCGAACGCCAAGGTCCTTGCCGAGTGGGAAGAAGAGCTCAAAGAGATCAACGTCGAGTCGCTTCCACCCGAGATGCAAGAGAAGGCAGGGCTCTTCAAGCGAATCCTGGCCAAGCGGCCCTACACCGTGAATGAGGTCCCCGAGGTTTACGCCGCCAACTTCCGGAACTTGCCAACGACCAAGCCCGAGAACCACGGCTACATGACGTTCGTCTATCCAAGCGTAGACCTGTGGGACGGCAAGAAGATGATGACCTTCGCTGACGAGATGCGGGTCATCAAAACGGGCGACGGAAAGGAATACCGCAGCGCAGGCCTGGCCATCCTCTACGCCACCCTCGCTCGAATCGTGCTCTTCGACGGCAAAGTAACGGTGGTGCTGGCGACAATCTGGATTCTGCTGATGCAC
>JANOHG010000621.1:0-1860 GCA_031406375.1 Archangiaceae bacterium
CCCTGGGCCAGTTCCATCGTGTCGGCGCGGAAGAAGATGCGCGCGAACACCACTGCGTTGAACATCAACAACCAGCCGACGAACTTCCGGAAGAACCCCGCCTCGCCCTTCGGCTTGCCGACCTGCCACCAGACGATTCGCCAGATCACCAGCAGCATCCCGTGAATGCCGCCCCAAAGCAGGAACTTCCAGTCGGCGCCGTGCCACAAGCCGCCCAACGACATCACCAGCATCAGGTTGCGCAGCGTGTGGAACTTCGAGCCCTGATTGCCGCCCAAGGGCCGGTAGAGGTAGTCGCGCAGCCACGTTGAGAGTGTGACGTGCCAACGGTTCCAGAACTCGAAGAGGTTGGTGGCGTGGTAGGGCTTGTTGAAATTCTCGGGGAACTTGAACCCGAACAGAGCGCCACAGCCGATCGCGATGTCCGAATAGCCCGAAAAGTCGAAGTAGATTTGAAAGGTGTACGCAACCGCGGCGAGGACACACTCAAGAGCGCTGTAGCCAGACGGGTTGGTGAAAATCGGATCCACCAGCGAGACAGCAAGCACGTCGGCGATCAGCAACTTCTTCGCGATTCCCTGAGAAATCCGAAAGAGTGCCACCGCCCCCTGTTCTGCCGTCACCTTCGGCTTGGCGTCGAAACGTTCGAGCAGATCTTTCGATCGGATGATGGGCCCCGCGACGACCTGCGGGAAAAACAGCTGGTAGAGCAGTTGATGAAACAGGCTGCGGTTGCCTGAGGTCTGCCGACGGTACACATCGACGATGAACGAGATTGCCTGAAATGCGACGAACGACAGGCCGATGGGCAGCAGCATGCCGATCGGCTCTGGTTTCCACGACAAGTCGAGCGCGGAAGCCAGGGTACCCAGCGAGCCGAGAAACAGGTCGAGGTACTTGTAGACGATCAAGACTCCGAGGTGGAAGCACAGCGTGGCTCCGAGAATCGCCTTCCGTGCGGGGGCGTCGTCCATTTGTTCAAGCAGGCGGCCAGCCACCCAGTTGACGATGCAGTACCCAGCGAAGATCACCAACGGCGCGGGATTCCATGCGGCGTAGAAGACGAGGCTGGCACCAAGGAGAACGATCAGCCGCGGCCAGCGATGGTTCGACACCGCCCAGAACGCGGCGAAGGTCACCGCGACCAGCGCAAGGAACTGAATGCCGTGGAACATCATTGAGAGGCGACCCAGGTGTCGTACGCGCGCAGCAGATCGCCGACGAGTGAAGCCGCAAGCTTCTCGTAGCCATCAGGCGTCAGATGCACGTGGTCTTTGTTGGCGAGCTTCAACTTCTTCCATGCAGCGATCGAGTCTTTCCCACCCATCACGTCTCGGGTTGACCAGAACGCACAGCCATGAGCGGCGGCGATTTCTCGAATCGTCTCCTGCACTTCGTTAATCGATTCGACTTCCCGCCAGCCGCGACCCGCACCCTTTTTCGACATCCGATCGGTCGGGCCGAGGAACAGGCAAGCTGCCTCAGGAGACGACAGCCGCAGGGTGGCGATCGCCGCGGGGTAGTTTCGCTTCGTCTCTTCGATCGCGGACAACGGCAGCGAGCTCTCGTTGGTACCGTAGAAGAGAACGAACAGATCCACCTGACGCGCCTCGAGCTGTTGGGCAAGCGGTTGCTGCGAGTAAGAGGCGAGCGTGGTGACCGTCGAGCCTGGCAAGCCGAGCGCGTCGTAGACGATTCCCGGCCGAATCAACTCGTGAGAAACGCCGAAGACACTTAAGGGGCCCGGGCCAGGGTTGGTCACCGAGACGAGGTGTTTGCTGCCTGGAACACCAAGCTCGAGCACCCGCACCGCGGTCTGCTGCGTTGCAATCGGGATCGTGACCAGGTGGCCGTCGACGC
>JANOHG010000654.1:0-2664 GCA_031406375.1 Archangiaceae bacterium
CCCTGGGAGGAGGAATCAGCGCGGCGACTCGGCGCAGGAAGTCGACGCCAGTGAAGACCAGGCTCGTCGCTCCAGACGCTGACGGACGCTTCATCCGGTAGGCCAGGCGTCCATCGGGAAGTTGCGAGAGCCGCTCGAGGCCTGATTGGCTTCATCAGCGGCGAGACGACGACTGAATCCGTGCCCGCGCGATCGCCCAATCGGTCCCGACGGACTTGCCGGCGATCGCACGTTTGGCTCGGCGTTCAATCTCGATCGCCCACGCCAACTCAGCGTCGCGATCGGGGTGCCCGTCGATGCTGGCCAGCAGTTCGGCCGCGAGGCGAGCACGCTGCTTCGTGGTTAGTTGGAGCGCCTCACCAAGAACCTCTTTTTCTCGTGCAGTCACTGCGAAAGCATAATTCCTTCTGCCCTGTTGCCGCCACGCCCGCTGGCGCTGTTGCTGCCTGAATCGACCGGCGAAGAAGCGGATGTAGACTCTGGGGGCGCTCCACGACCGTCAAAGACGCTGCGCCGCTCATCGAAGCTGTTAGACCGAAGCGACGGTGCCCGAGGTCCCTGAGGAAAGCGGCCTGCTGTCCGAAGGCATCTGCCCCATGAGGGCTACGGCGCAATGGCGAGGAGCACGCTGCACGGATAAGGCAGCGTGTTCGCGGCACCCTTTTCGACGGACTCGCAGATCACGCCCGCCCACTTGCCGTCGGCGTTCCGATAGCCGGCGATTCCGTTGAGTTGCTTGATGTCGGTGCGTGAAAAAACCTCGCTGACCGAGTAGCGCACGCACTCGGCAGGCTGCCCGTCGACTTTGCACTTGAAGACTGCTGTCCGGTCAGGAGGCGGCGGGCGCGTACCCCGCAGGTACAGCTCCAGGCTGGTTTTCCTTCGCCGCGAACACGCCGACGAAATGCAGCGGGGTCGTCTTCGCACGGTGCTGGTCAGCATCGAGTCGGAATGAATCGTGTTCATCGACCAGGTGACCCGCGTCAGTCTGCGCCAGCTGAAAGTCTCCACAGGAAGTGGCCCCTTTCACCCACGGGCGGCTTTGATCTCCAGCTGTGATGCCCGGAAAGCGAGGTTTACTCGCACACAGTCGACGAGACCCGGTCTTTGCCGGCCTTCTTTGCCTCGTACATCTGGGCGTCTACAGCACTGAGCATCGCCTCGAAAGAGACTGGCGGCCTGAGGTACGTCACGACCCCGATGCTGAGGGTGACTGGCCAACCCCTGCCGACAAGCGCGACGGCGAAAGCGTCGCGGATCTTCGACGCGACCACCGTGCTTGCTGCCGCGGCAGTCTCTGGAAGAAGCGCCACGAATTCGTCTCCGCCCACGCGCGCAAGCACATCAACTTGCCGAATCGCCGATGAAGTCGTGGCCACCAGGCGCTTCAGAAGCTGGTCGCCCTCAGAATGCCCACGGGTGTCGTTGACGCCCTTGAAGCCATCGACATCGAGGTAAAGAATCGAGAACGGATGGCCGAACCTCGAGCTGCGTTCAATCTCGCTCTTTGCCGTCTCGACGAACGCGCGCTTGTTGAGCGCGCCGGTCAGGTAGTCGGTTCGCGAAAGTTCCTGCTCGCGCTTCAATGACTGGCGGAGCTCTCGTTGCAGCACGATTGCATATGCGGCGACAACGAAGAGCTCTCGCGACAGGCTTTCCCTGACGCAATGTCGGCCTTATCGGTTGGCGATCGTAGCCGGCATGCACTTCCGGAAAAATTCGCGAGCCGCGGTTCCGTCGGCAAGTCTCCCAGCGTGGGTGAGGTCCACCACGTCGTTGGATGCGGCAGCGAGCGCCCCGGACGAACACCGGCTTGCGCAGGAGCAATCGCGGTATGATTAGGAACCACAACGAAATGGCAGACTCGAACTGAGAAATATTTTGGACCGCTTTCGCTTCGAGATCATCGAACCCGTCTTCCTCATTCGATGGTTTGATGAGCCGGATGACGCGGCTGTGCAAGTCATCAAGGCCGCGTTGAACGGATTCTATGCGTCCCGAAAACAGCAGCTCCATTACGTCGCGCTGCTGGGTGACTCACCGGTGCCCAGCGCTGCTGGACGTAAGAACCTCAAGCAAATGCTCGGTGAGAGCAAGACCAGCATTCATTGCGTTCACGTTGTCTTCGAAGGCGGTGGGCTAAAGAACCAGATGATCCGCACGATCGTCGACGGGCTCTTCTTCCTCTCAAAGACGACCCGCGGCTTCAATCACGCCCACACCAGCGCGGAGGCCGCGTTGCGGGCGGTGATGCTCGAGACGAAGTTACACGCCGACGTCGTGCTCAGCAAAGCCAGGCGCAGCGGCCTGCTCGAGAAGCCCTGAACCAGACCCCAGTCAGTACAAGGGTTGCCGCGTCATACGCCACGCCCCCACGGGAACGATCGAATGGCCGCCCAGTTGGACGCTGAGTCGATGGTCCGCAGACATCGGACGCAGAGGCAGTTTGCTCGTCGGCAACGGAGCCTTGATGGTGTCAGTCCTTACGTTGAAGATCGGCGCAGACTCCGATGGCCCAGCCCACTATTTCCCCGAACGAGCCTCGCGCCCAGGTGGAGCCCGCCCGGCCGACACCGCCCGAGCCCCCTTCCAGCAGCAAAGCGCTGAAGCTCTCCGTCATCCAGGCGCCACCCGCGTCGCCGACGCCGCCCCGGCTCGATTGGG
>JANOHG010000681.1:0-4349 GCA_031406375.1 Archangiaceae bacterium
GCGCAACCTTCTGCGCCCGCTTCGGCAACTCGTCCAGCGGTGTCGAGCCAACCATTCGTGCCACCTTCGGCGGCTCGTCCGCAGCCGGCATCTGTGGCCGCCGTCGCGACCAACACCCCGCTCGAGCAGATTCTGAAGCGGGCGATCGAAGCCAGAGCCTCCGATGTTCACATTCACTCGGGCGCTGCGCTTCAGTTTCGGATCAACGGAGCACTCAAAGAGATTCAACCCGGGCTTGATGCTGACGCGACCACCGAGCTGTTGACCGCGGTGCTGACCGCCGAGCAGAAGACGCAGCTGCTCGAGACCTTCGATCTCGACCTGGCGCTGCAGCTTCCTTGCGGCCGTTTTCGGGTCAGCATGTACAAGCAGCAACGCGGCTTCGACGCCGTCTTCCGACCGATCTCGGTGGTGCCTCCAACGCTCGATCAGCTCGGTCTGCCTTCGTCGATGAAGCGTTTGACCGAGTTCCACCAAGGGCTGGTGTTGGTGACTGGGCCTGCCGGCTGCGGCAAGTCTTCGACGCTGGCCGCATTGGTCGACATGGTCAACGAGTCGCGCCACGACCACATCATCACCGTCGAAGATCCGATCGAGTATGTGCACACTGGCAAGGGCTGCATCGTCAACCAGCGGCAGGCCGGCAAGCACACGCTCAGCTTTGCCAATGCGCTGCGGGCCGCGCTTCGAGAAGATCCCGACGTGATCGTGATCGGAGAACTGCGCGATCTCGAGACGATGGCGCTCGCGATCACCGCCGCCGAGACAGGTCACCTCGTGATGGGAACCCTTCACACCAACAACGCGATTCGAACGATCAACCGAATCCTCGATGCGTTTCCTCCCAAGCAGCAGTCGCAGATCCGCGCGATGGTCTCCGAGTCGCTGCGGGCGATCGTCTCTCAACGCTTGCTGCCTTCCGCCGACGGCACGAAGCGGGTTGCTGCGACCGAGACCTTGTTCGTCAAGCCCGCCGTCTCGAACCTGATCAGAGATCAAAAGACGTTTCAGATTCGCAGCATCATGCAAACCGGGCGTTCGGAGGGCATGTCGCTGCTCGACGACTCGCTGTTCGACATGGTCAAAGCGAAGACGATCACCGTCGAGGTGGCGCGCCGCTTCTGCGAAGACCCCAAGCGGTTTGCTCCCGGAGCCGCCTGATGGCGCGCCTCGACTCGCTCTTCAAGTACCTCAAGGAACGCGGCGGCAGCGACCTTCACCTCGCCGCCCCGCTGGTGCCGCACATTCGGCTCAATGGCGAGCTGCAGAAGGTTCCCGACTGGCCGGCCTTCACCGACGCTTCGCTGCGCGAGCACCTCAAAGAGCTCTCGAACGACAAACAGTGGGCGCACTACGAGAAGAACCTCGACGCCGACTTCGCCTATGCGCTGCCCGGCATCGCGCGTTTTCGCGTCAATTTCCTCAACCAGGAACGCGGCGCCGCAGCTGTTTTTCGGATCATCCCCGAGAAGATTCGCACGCTCGAAGAGCTGAAGGTTCCAAGTGGGATCGCCGGGTTCGCCGACTTAGAGCAGGGCCTCGTGCTGGTGACCGGCCCGACAGGCTCGGGAAAATCGACCACGCTCGCGGGGATCATCGATCGGATCAACACCCACTCATGCCGACACATCATCACCATCGAAGACCCGGTGGAGTTCGTTCACCAAAACAAGTCGTGCACCATCAGCCAGCGCGAGGTCGGCCCCGACACGCAGTCCTTTGCCAGCGCGTTGCGCTCGGCGATTCGCCAGGATCCAGGCGTCATCCTCGTCGGCGAGCTTCGCGACATGGACACCATCGCGCTGGCAGTGACCGCTGCCGAAATGGGAGTGCTCGTCTTCGGAACGCTGCACACCAACAATGCACCCAAGACGATTGATCGGCTGATCGACGCGTTCCCCACCGATCAGCAGTCGCAGATCCGCACCATGCTTTCAGAGTCGTTGGCGGGCATCGTTTCGCAGCTGTTGCTGCGCACCGCCGATGGAAAGGGGCGGGTGGCCGTCAACGAAATCCTCCTCAAGACTCCGGGGTTGCCCAACGTCATCCGCGAAGGAAATACGCCGATGATTCATTCGATCATCCAGTCCGGCAAAGGTATGGGGATGCAGTCGATGGATGACGCGCTGTTCGCGCTTGCCCGCGACAAGAAAATCGGCGGCGAGGACGCGTTTGCGAAAGCCACCGACAAGCGGCGCTTCGAAGAGTTCGTCAAGGGTTGACGGCGCGCTTGGCGTCGATGCGCCGGTAGACTTTGTCGGTAAGCAGCACCAACCCCCAGGTGCACCCAATCAATAGGGCGGTGAGAGCCCAGTATTTCGGCCAGTCGCAGCTCTTGCCCCACCAGGCATTGAACGAGAAGCCAAGCCCCAGCACCTGGTAGTACAGCAGGGCCTCGTGAAAGAAGTACGCCGCCATCGACGAGCTTCCAAACGCAGTCACGAATCGAACCGGCGCCGACCGGGTCAAAGCCCTGCCCTTCTGCTCGAACCAGAGCAACAGCAGCAACACTCCCATAATCACCGTCCACCGCTGTGCGCAGTTGGCGGGGTTGGTGACCCAAAAGTTGTGCGGCGGGTAGAGCTGTTTGAACCACGCAGACGCGATCCAGATCGCCGCTCCAGCCAGGCCGATCATTACCAACCACCGCACCAGCGCCCAGAAGTCTCCTAATCCGGCGGTCGCTCCGGCGGAAGCGCCCAAATAGACGTAGCCTGCCCAGGGCAACAAGCCGAACACCGAGCCTCCATTCGTGTTGAGCAACCAGTCGAACGGTGGCGCGTGTTCCAGCAACGGCGCGACTGCGAACGTCAGCGCCGCCAGACCTAAACTGACCCACCGCAGCACCCGCGGTCTCGAGGCGAGCAACATCAGCACCGGCAGCGCGAGCAGCAGCGAGAGCCCGATGCAGTGAAGGATGTCGAGCCGAATGAGCCACTTCGGCTCGCGGAAGATGGGAAACCACATCCAGTTCACCAAGGTCGCCACCGCCAACACTTCAGCGATGCGACGCAGGGTCTTTCGCAGCCGCTGCGTTTGCGTGCCGCTGGCGGATCCCCGTACCTGCACCAGTGCCAGCGAGAAGCCGGCGGAAAACGTGAACGCCGGAGCGACCAGCCCATCGAGCCTGACCAGGGTGCGAAACAGGGGGTCGTCTTTGAGTGCTGGCAACAGCAGCACCATCGCGTGGCACTGGATCATGAACAGCACCGCGAGCCCGCGCAGCCAGTCGAACGCCTGTACCCGCGACGCAACAGTCGGAGCCATCAAGTAAACCTCAGCCGGAGGTTAGGCCGGCTGAGGCGGTTTTCCCGCATCGTATGTGGCCGGTCAAATACGATGCGTAATGTGGGTGTGCCCAGCATGGAGGTGTCGAGGAGGTGAAAGTCCTCTGGGGAAGTTGGTCGCAGCGACCCCGAGCGAACCGCAAGGCGAAGAAGCCGGGAGACCGGTCCGGTCGCGAGGCCGGTGCTGAAAGAAGCGGGGAGCAGAACCGCGAGCTGACGAACAGAAACCGGATACGAGGCGCAGAGACTCAGGGCGAGCGGCCCCATGACCGCGAAGCTCTCGTGACCAAAGAGTTGAGCGTAGATCCTGGCGGCTGTGCGGGGAACGACACGAAACCTTACCTGGGGAGATCTCGCCTCACGCCTCAAAGGGCGACGCCCGTCGAAGGACGGCGCGGAGCGAGAAGTCAGCAGAGGCCGTAGTAGCTCGAAGCGCGCCGGCAGGGATGGCGACCCGCCTACTGGAAGTCGGAAGGGCAGCTTCAGAGCCAAGGGCAAACGGAAGGGAGAGCAAAACGATCGTGAGTCTCGAAGATGTAGTGCGCCAGAAGTCCGCGAAAACGGAGCTACCGCTGGAGAGCAGGGGTGAAGCCCCGAGGGTAGAGCGAAGCGGCGAAACATCGACGGCGGCAAACGGAAACGGGCGCTCAGGAAACGACTGGCTGATGGAGAAGGTGGTCGAGCGCGACAACGTCAAGGCGGCGTTGAAGCGAGTGAAGCAGAACAAGGGCAGTCCCGGCATCGATGGGATGACCGTGGATGAACTGCACCTGCTGTGGCTGGTGAAGAACTGGGAAGCGGTACGAGCGAAGTTGCTCGACGGCAACTTCCAGCCGACGCCGGTGCGGGAGCAGGAAATTCCGAAGAGCGACGGTGGGGTCCGAAAGCTTGGGATTCCAACGGTGCTCGACCGGTTCATTCAACAGGCCGTCTTGCAGGTGCTTCAACCGATGTTCGACCCGACTTTCTCGCAGCACAGCCATGGTTTTCGTCCGGGACGCAACGCGCACCAAGCGGTGTGCGAAGCGCAGCGGTACATCCAGGAGGGATGCCGGGTGGTGG
>JANOHG010000710.1:0-8790 GCA_031406375.1 Archangiaceae bacterium
AGAACGGTGCTTCGCCCAGCTGCGGCTGGCGACCGCGTTGGCTGCGCTGCCCAACCAAAGGTTCATTCTGCGTGGCTCGCGTGCACTCGAAGGCCGCGGTGCCACCGTAGCGGGAGGGCGGGTGTTAGCGCTCAATCCCAAGCGACGAAAGCGTGGCTCGGCGCAGAAGCTGCAGGCGTTCGCCGTGGGCGACGTCGACGCGCGCGTCAGTTGGTTGCTTACCGATGCGGGCTATGCCGGCCTCACCGAGAGTGAGCTTTACGCGAAGCTCGGGGTGCCCTCCAAGGAGCTGGCGCGGACCCTTCAGACCGGTGGTGCGCGTGGGCAGATGGTGCTGGTCGAGAGAGACGCGCGGCGGTATCTGGGCGCAGACGTCTTCGCAGGACTCGGTGCGCGGGCAGTCGCGATGCTCGAGACGTTTCATCAGCTGCAGCTCGAGAAAGACGGAATGCCGCGCGAAGAGCTGCGGCAGCGGTTGGGGGTTCCCCACGACCGCACCTTTGCACGGCTGCTGAGCACGCTGGTCGATGCCGGCCGGTTGGAGGTCGACGGTGAGCTCGCGCGGCTCAAGGGTCGTCGCCGCGCGCTCGCAGGTCGAGCGGGAGACGACCGACAAAGGTTGCTCGCATCGCTGGACAAGGCAGGCCTGCAGCCTCCTCTGCTTGCCGAACTTGCCGCCGCGCTCGCGCTTCCCGAGACACGGGTCCTCGAGTTGTTGAAGGTGCTCGGTTCGGAAGGGCAGGTCGCGCGGGCCGCAGAGCTGTGGTTCTCGTCTGCGGCGCTGAAGATGCTCGAAGAGCGTTTGGTCGCCCACCTGAAGGACAAGGGAGAAATCACCACCCAACAGTTCAAAGAAATGACGGGCCTTTCGCGAAAGTTCCTGATTCCACTGGCCGAGTACTTCGATGCTCAGAAAGTTACGCTGCGGGTTGGCGAAAAGCGTCTTCTGCGCAAGAAGAGCTGACCCGCATACTGCTTCGGGAAGGTCATGGATCCTCAGAATGGAGAAACGAAGGGCAAAATCCTCGTCGTCGACGACCAGCGAAACATGCGTGCGACCACCGCAATGCTGCTTCGCGCCGAGGGCCATCAGGTCGAAGAAGCTGGCGGAGGCGAAGAAGCGCTCAGCATCCTCACCGCGCATCCCGTTGACTTGCTGCTGACCGATTTGAAGATGGAGCCGATCGACGGGCTCACGCTTCTCAAGCAGGCACTGGAAGTCGTGCCCCATGCGCAGGTCATCGTGATGACCGCCTATGGGTCGATCGAGTCCGCGGTCGAGGCGATGCGCCGAGGCGCTTACGACTACATCACCAAGCCGTTCAAGGAAGGCGAGCTGGTTCATCGGGTGCAGAAGGCGCTCGAACGCGCCTTCCTGATTTCGCAGGTGGACCTCTTCGCCGGTGAGTTCAACCAGCGCCACGGTCTGTCGTCGCTGGTTGGTCGAAGCCAGCTGATGAGGGAATTAATCAGCCGACTGTCTCGGGTGGCTCCTTCCGACGCGACCGTTCTCATCACTGGAGAATCGGGCACCGGCAAAGAGCTCGTCGCACGCGCGGTGCACACGTTGTCACGGCGCAAAGCGAACCCGTTTGTGCCGGTGAACTGCGCCGCCATCACCGAAAGCCTGTTGGAGAGTGAATTGTTCGGCCATGCCCGAGGCGCCTTCACTGGCGCCGTTAAGGCGCGCCGCGGGCTCTTCGAGGAAGCACACGGAGGCACCTTGTTCATCGACGAAGTCACCGAGACGGCGATGAGCTTCCAGAGCAAGTTGCTGCGGGTGTTGCAGGAAGGCGAAGTGCGCCGCGTCGGCGAGAGCGGCTCGCTGAAGGTGGACGTCCGCACCGTTGCCGCCACCAATCGCGACATCGAACGCGAGGTGGAAGAGAAGCGCTTTCGCCAGGACCTTTATTACCGGCTCAACGTCGTCAGCCTCACGGTTCCTCCGCTGCGCGATCGCCTCGACGACGTGCCAGTGTTGGCCGAGCATTTTCTGCAGCGCGCCAATGAACGAAACGTTCGCAAGCACCGTTTGTCTCAGAATTCGGTCGAGCACCTGATGAAGCACGACTTCCCAGGCAACGTGCGAGAGCTCGAGAACCTCGTCGAACAGGCAGCCGCGCTTAGCGAAACCGAAGAGCTCGCTCCGATTGACTTCCCGTTGCGCATCCGAGGTAGGGCCGAGGGCTCGGGTTTCTTGGCGCGTTCGAGCTCTGCCGCTGAAATGCCGGTTCCTGGGGGGACGTTAGCGGACGTGGTCAACGACGCCGAGCGCCGCGCGATTACCGCCGCGCTGGAGAAGTCGCCTGACGACCTGGCGCATGTCGCCGGGCAGCTGGGCATTTCTGCGACGACGCTTTGGCGGAAGATGAAACGACTGGAACTGAAGACGCTGGTACCAGAACCACCCTGATCCACCGCGATTTCATTTCAGTATTGGAATCTTTTCAACGCTGCAATGTCGGCCGGTGCGAATTCTCACGTAAGCCTTTGAAATATTGAAATCCGACGCGCTTCTTTTGCTGGCATGCGACGTGCTGAAGGACTGGTCAGTACGGTGAGTCGAGTTGAAGGCGGTTCCCCCCCACCACTTCAGCAGATCGTCGTGCAGGTAGTTCAGAAGACCCGCGGCTCGGTGCTCAGTTCGGCATCGGGCCGCCTTCTTTAGTTGAGAGCCCGCAACACCGCTCGTACACCTGGAGGCTCTCATTTCTCCATAGCGCGACCAACGTCGTCAGCTTGTTTCAACAGCATGAAGGCCGCTCTCGAGAGGGAGCGGCCTTTAGTTTTTGGCACGCGTCTTCTACTCAGTCGGATTAGCCGGCAACCAAGGATGTCGCACTGCGCCAACTCGATAGGGTCGAGATCAGTGGCCAGCGCCGCGGTGTGGATGCGGAAAGCGCCGTGAAAGAGGGTAGGGGAACACGTCGAGCACTTCGCCGGCGCTGAGCCGCGCTTGGAGATGCAGCCAGAACTGGGGAGTGAAAACCTCGGCGTGCTCCTCGAGAAAAATCTGACGCATTCGATCAGTCGGAAAGATGAACCGAGCAAATTCCTCAGGGAACACGTCGTTTGGGCCCACGAAGAACCAGGGCTCGCCGCGGGTCTCGTCGTCGTCGTTGCGCGGGGTGGGCATTCTCCTGAACGTCATCTGCTCAAGCGGAGCAATCTCGTCGTAGTCGTAGAAGACGACCCGCCCGAAGCGGGTGACCCCGAAATTCTTGAGCAGCAGGTCTCCTGGAAAGATGTTCGCGCCAGCGAGCTCGCGAATCGCGTTACCGTATTCACGCAAGCCCTGTCGCATGCGGGCTTCGTCGGCCTGGAGCAGGAACAGGTCGAGCGGCATCAACCGCCGCTCGAGGTACAGGTGTTTGATAATCAGCTTGTCTCCTTGTCGATTCAGCATCGTCGCCGCCTTCTGTTCGAGCTCTTCGAGCAGGGCGGGGTCGAACCTGTTCAACGGAAACGCGGCATCGGAATACTCGAGCGTATCGGCCATGCGTCCCACTCGGTCGTTCGATTTCACCAGCCGGTACTGCGCCTCAACGTGGGCGCGGTCTGATGTCTTGGGCGGCTCAAAGCGATCGCGGATGATTTTGAAGACGTAGGGGAAAGACGGCAAGGTGAACACCAGCATCACCATGCCCTTGACGCCGGGCGCAGCGACGAACCGGTCGCTCGAGTGTTTCAGGTGCTCAAAGAGGTCTCGGTAGAACAGCGTCTTTCCCTGCTTGGCGAGGCCGACCGAGATGTACAGCTCGGCCGCGGGCTTCTCGGGAAAAATCATCTTCAGGAACGAGATGAAGGCCGACGGCACTTCCATGTCGACCATGAAGTACGCGCGCGCCAGCGAGAACAGCGTCCCAAGCTCGGCCCGCCGCAGCAAAACAGCGTCGACGAAGAGCTCGTGGTGAGCGTTGTGCAGAATGGGAATTGCGAACGGCGTCGTCTCAGGCCCGTTGACGACGACGCCAATCAGGTAGGCGCCTTTGTTTCGAAAGAACAGCGACGACAGCACCCGCAGCTGGACTTCGGGGTGCGCTTCAATCGGTCGCGGCAGAAATTCCCACAGCGCGTGGATGACCGCCTCGATGTCGCGCTCGAGATTTTCCCAGGCATTCGCCAGCTGCAGGTCGCCTACCATCGCCTTGAGTACCTCGTTGAGGCCCTGCGTTGACGGGTAGTAGCTGCGGTAGGTGGGCTGCAATCCTTCGATGTGCTCAGTCGAGACCGACGGCCGCCAGAAGATGTACTGGTTGTGAAAGTAGGTTCGGTCGAGCACCCGGCAAGCGACGGAATTGAAGAACGTCTCAGCCAACTCGGGCTGCTGGTGGCCCAACAACAGCTCGATGTACGCGTGCTTAATTGATGGCCACGCGGTGTCTTCAAGCGAATCGGGAAAGCTTTCACCCAGCGTCGCGACCGCTTCTTTCACCCGCGCCGCGTACATGTCGATGCGGGCCCGATGGGCCTCCTTGACAGCGCGCCAGTCGCCCTGCTCGAAGCGTTCCTTCGCGGTGGTGCTCATCGCGCGGAACATCCGGTAGTGCTTGTCGAAGCCCGCGAGGATCGCGCTCGCGATTCTGCGTCCGGTCACCACCAGCTCGTCATCGGTTTGCTTTGGCGAGCCCATCGCACTTCAGCTACTACATAGTCGGCAGCTTGAGCAGCACGCCGCGCTTCAGCCCACGCCATCGACGATTCGTTCGCGATTCCTGGCGAGGAAGTCTGCATTGCGCAGCAGGAACGGTCGCGACGCGACGAAGGCGAGCAGCGCGACGAGTCCCATTCCAGGCAACAGCAGGGGTCTGGCGAAGCTGGCCAATGCCCACCAGGCTGCGCCGAAAACCAGACCACTCACCACCGTCGTCAGAAGGCTGATCAACACCACGGGCAGCGGAATCTGCGCGTTCTTCATGCTGGTGCGCAGCATTCGTCGCGGCAACCAGATGCTCGTGCGTTGCCCGACGACTCCCTGCGCGAAGAAGTAGCAGACGAAGAGCATCACGCCTGCGAGCAGCTCATCAAGCTGGGGCTTTTGCACCAACAGCAACAACACCGCCAACAACAGCGCCTGCATCGCCTGCCAGGCCGCGAACCCGAGCTGTTTTCCCTCGAGAATTACCCGCTCGCCGATCGGCAGCAAGAACAGCGCCTTGACGCCGTGTCCATCGAGACCGAACTGGTTGAACCCCAACCCGTTGGCTGCCAGCGAGATGTAGACGAACGCTCCTGGAATCAGCCACTTTCCGGTGCCCGCCAGCTCGCTGAACGGACCCCGCACGAGGACGAGGGTAATCAGCGGCATCGCGAAGGCAAATTTACCCAGATGGCTTCCGAGCAGCGTGTGCAGCTGAAGTCGGGCGACGCTGACCACCGGACTCGCGTGGCTCCAGAGCTTGTCTGCCGCGCCTTTGCTGTCGACCACCGCCGAGTCGCGCTCGCGCAGCAGCACGACGTAGGCGATGAGAAGCACCGCAAGCACGAAGAGGACACTGCTCGTCGCTCCGCTCCATTCGCCCAGCCGGCCGGCGCGAATGGCCTGCGATGCGGGCAGGTACGAGGCGAAGTCGACGATTGCTTCTCCGAGCTTCCGCATCCCCGTAGCACCCAGAGAAGACGGCCCACTGACGCGGGCGGCGACGACCTGACTGAAGACGAACGCGAGGCCGAAGGTTGCGGCGAGGGCCAAGCGCATTCGCTTCACCAGTCGTTCGGCGATGCTTCCAATCAGCAACTGCACGCACAGCAGCACCACGATGGATTGTACGGCCAGGAAAAGCATCACCACGCTCAGAGCAGGCGCCGCCGCTGCGGTCGCGACGCAGATGCCGAACAGCGTGGCGGCTTGAATCAGGGTGACTGCATCGCCGAGCCCTGAAAGAACTTCGGCGCAGAAGAGCGTCACTGGGCGCAGGGGAAAGCCGCGGTACTGCTCCCACTCGAGTTGTTTCGCGCCTCCGGCCACGCCACCAACGATTCCTCCTCCCACACAGACCGAGGTGAGAATGAGCCCGATCACATTGCCAAGCTCGGGGCTCCCATTCGGCATGAAGGCCGAACGGGCGAGGAAGAACGCGCCGACCGAGAGGCCAAAGACAACCGGAATAACGACCAAGACCGAGATCAACGTGACGGCGGCAACCAGCACCACCAGGCCGTTGAGCCCCAGTTGACGCACCAGGCGGTTCTGCGAAGCCTGAAGGTGAGCAGTCAGCACCGCACGCAAGGGCGACTTGGGTCTCACAGCCACGACAGCTCGCCTTTGCGCCCGCCACCCACCAACCCGACGAAATGCGACTCGAGGGTTTCGCCCGACTGCTTGAGTTGATCCAGAGCGCCGAACCCCTTCAGTTTCCCTTCATCGATGATTGCAATCAGGGGGCAGAGCTTCTCGACCACCTCGAGGATGTGGCTGGTGAGCACCACCGTCACGCCGCGCTTTTGCAGCGAAAGGAGAATCTCTTTGATGGTCCGGTTGGTCACCGCATCGATGCCTTCGAAAGGCTCATCGAGAAACAACAACCGAGGGCCGTGAATCAGCGCTGCGCACAGCGCGAGCTTCTTCTTCATTCCGAAGCTGTACTCGGAAATCAGCGACTTCCTGCCGGGCTTGAGGTCAAGCGTCTCGAACAGCTCGGCTGCGCGTGAGTCGATCGACTTGTCGTCGAGGCCGTACATCCTGCCAACGAAGCGCAAGTATTGCGGGCCTTGCAGCATCTCGAGCAGCGCCATGTCTTCAGGCATCACGCCCAGCTGTCGCTTCACTTCCAGCGGGTTGTGCTCCAGCGACAAGCCCAGCACGCGAATGGTGCCTGAGCTCGGAGCAAGCAGCCCCGTCACCATCTTCAGTGTCGTTGATTTCCCTGCGCCATTGCGGCCGAGCAGCCCCAAGAACGAGCCAGGCTCGAGAGTCAGGCTCAGGTCATCAACGGCGATCTTCTCGCCGAAGCGTTTGGTGACGTGAACGAGTTCGAGGGCACTCATGGGGCAGAAGGTACATCGAGCTTGCTGGCGCCCAGCGCATCATTACCAGCCAACTCGGTCGGCTGTTCGGCGGATTTTCGAAGCGTGGCAAGTTGGAGCTTTGCCCGCTTCTGGAGGGGTGAAGTCGCCTGCATGAACGATGAAGCGGATGAGGATTGAAGCGATGAGGAAGCAGCGCATCGAGCCTCCAGTAGCGTGAGCGCGGGACCTGATGTCAACTCGGGCCGATGACGCGTGCGCGAAGAGTCTTGCTCTGGGTCGGCACAGCGCTGGCGCTTCTGGCCGCCGCCGTTGTGCGACTGGGTTGGCCTTTCGCGGTATTGAGGGCCATGCCCTACGTAAACATTCGGATAACCCGCGACGGAGCCACGAGTCCGCAGAAGGCCGAGCTGATCAAGGGTGTGACCGACTTGCTCGTTCGGGTGCTGAACAAGGACCCCGCAGCGACCTTCGTCATCATCGATGAAGTGGAGACCGATAACTGGGGGTTGGGGGGTATCTCGGTGACCGAGAAGCGAAAGGGGGATTAGAGCACCGAACAGGTTACCCGGCCTGCTGCGGCGAACGATCCTCTCGCTGCGCCGGGCAGCCTCGTCCCTGCGCTCCTTGGTGGGCCGAAAAGCACACCTCCGGTGCTCGCTCCTCGTGTGCCCGGCTCGCGTCGGTCTCGGTCGCCTCGCGACGGCCGGGTAACCTGTTCGGAGCTCTAAAAACCCTAAAAGAGGTGTGACCCGGCTGCCTTCGTCGCGAGCACGTGGGTGAGCTCGACGTGGGTGACTGGAATGGGTGAGTTTGGCCGCTGAAAAGGAAGCTCGAGTGCGGCTGAAATGACTCCGACGACTTCCCAGCCCCCAGACAGCTCGAGCAGCGCGTCGTCGCACCGATGCACGGTAATGAACCCTTCTTTGACTCTGAACGTCGAACGAGTGGCGGGGTAGTGAGTCAGGTAGACCAACCTGAATTCGGACGGTGGCGCTATCGCGCCCACGCGACAGGGAATTCTGGCTCGAACGAGGATGCGCGGCCTGTTCTCGCCTTCCAATTCGAGTTGAATGTCGAACAACACCTCGCCCTCGACGCGCTCAAACGTCGCCGCGATCACCTGTGCGGCCGGGTTCGAATCGTACCCGGTGACATGGGCACGGTGCGCGCAACCACCGAAGACAAGGAGTGCAGCTGCTGCGAAGGGTTTCATTGGAGGAAGTGCCTAGTCCTTGGCGCGGAAATCTTGAGGACGGTGAATCGAGCCTGGCTCACATCACGGTAAGACGTTACTTCCTCGACATACGATTGGCTGTTTGGTCACCGTGGCCCGGAAGCCCGGCCTGTGGCGGCGAGTCTTTCGAGGTCTTCGCGGTCGGGTCCAGAGTTCGCGGCGCGTGTGGCTCGCGCGTTGACGCCGAGCGGCCGTTCAGGTGACTGCCAGTCAGGGAACTGCCGGGATCAGCTGATCAGCATTGCCATGCGTGAGATGTGAACTGATTCACAAGGTCTCGGGCTTCGGCTTCTTCAGCCGCGGCGAACGCGACTTGGTCGCCACGCGAGGAGAGTCGGGCAGCTGCTGCTTGAGGGTCAGCGCGGGTGCGAAGAGATCTCCGAGCTTCGCGACGCGCTCGAGCACCGCCGGTGCTTCGAATACCAGCGGTGTCAAATCCTGGCTGCGCTCGCATTGCTCAATCTCTTGCCAGCTGATGGGCGTCGACACCGTCGGCCGTTCGCGCGCGCGGAGGCTGTAGACCGCGATGGTCGTCTTGTTGAAATCGTTCTGACTCCAGTCGATGAGAATCTTTCCGTCGCGCACGC
>JANOHG010000720.1:0-2888 GCA_031406375.1 Archangiaceae bacterium
GTGAGACACCCCCATCTTTTCGGTCAGGCACTTGAGCGTCACCGGCACCGTCGCCAGGCTCGAGTTCGTCGATAGGCCGGTGATGATTGCGTCGGCGCCCTTGCCGAGGAAGACGCGCGGCGACTTACCCCCGATGAACCACGCGACCGCCGGGTAGTAGAGCAGGCTGTGAATCGCCATCCCAAGCAAGAGGATGCCGAGGAAAGGGAACAGCGCAGCGAAGACGCCCAGGCCGGCTTTACCCACCACGTGCGCGACGACCGCGAACACCGCAAAGGGGACAATCATCACAACCCACGCGAGCACCTGAACGAGGATTTGAAACCCTGCGTGAATGAACGACTCGACCGCTTTCATGTCGGGCGCTTCGGCAGAATCCTTCAATCGTCGAATCGCCGCCCCGAGAATCAGGCTGATCAACACCACGGGGATGATGCTGTTCTTCAAGAAGGGGTCGACCAGGCTCTCAGGCACGTAGCTGTCGATTGCCTTAAGCGGTGAGACAGACGCCTTCGCTCCGAGCGCCACCGACGCTTCCGCTTCCTTGTTCGGTTTGCCTTTGAGCTCGGCCAGCCTTTCAGCCGAGCCGATGCCGGGCTTGATGGTGTTCATCAGCGTCAGGCCAATCGCGAACGCGACCGAGACGTTTATCATACAGATGACCAGCAGCTTCGCTCCGCTTCGCGCAGAGATTCGCGTCCGCACGAAAGCGTCGAGAATCGCGAACAACACCAGCGGCACCGCCAACGCCTTCAACAGCCGAATCACCAGCATCCCCAACGCGCCGAGCTCTTCGTTGCCGATGCCGAAGATGAAGGGTTCTTTCTTGAAGAGCACGCCAAAGGTGGCGCCGACGACGACGCCAATCACGACCTGCACGTACAGCGGTAGCCCCGCTTTCTTCTGGCTCACGGCACGCAACCCGGAAGGCATTTTCCAGTCACGCAGCGGTTCGAGCCACAGTCGGCGTTCTTGGTGCAGACGACGCCCGGACCATACGGCTCGGTGCAAATCGAGCCTGCGTCGGTGGCGAGACACGGGCCAAACAGGCAGCGCTGGGTCTGCCGACAATCCTCCCCATTGGTGGGCAATCGCATGCAGAGCTGCTGGCGGCAAATCGACAACAGCTGACAGTCGCGGTTCTCGCCGCACCGCATTCCGTCGGGTTGACGCGCGCCACAACCCAGCGCAAGCCCCCCGTCGAGGCCGATGCACGCAAGGTGCGCCAGACAATCGTTGCTCGACTTGCAGCTGGCGCCCACTTCCAATGGTGGCTGACAGGTGCCCAGCGAAGTCGCTGTCGCGTTGAGGCATACCGAGCCCAAAGGGCAGGCTTGCCGCAGTCCGCACTCGGCCCCGAGGGTGGTGATGGTTCGCGACACGCATTGGCCGGTCAGCACTTCGCACAGCAACAGGCTCGCGCATTGGGCGTCGTCGGTGCAGGCAGCCCCCGCGCCCTGCCGTGGCTTACACTGGCCGCCGTCGGCGCTGTTGAGACACCATGCGTTGTCGTCGCACCACGCCCCAAGACAGGGCTGGTTTGCCATCGGAGGCTGCACGCATCGGCCCGCGTTGCAAACCAGCCCCAGGCCACAGGGCTGAGCAGCATCGCAAGCCTGGGCCAGCTGCCCGTACGCAGTGCAGCTGCCCCCGCCGGTGAGGTTGACTCTGCAGTACAGCCCATTCGTACAGTCAGGGTTGTCGCTGCACACCTCGCCGACCATGCCCACCGGCCGGCAAATGCGCGGGCACGCAGCCCCCCGGCAGACGCGTTCGGCGCCCAAGAAGTCGGTGCACTCTTTGTAGCCGTCGTAGCAAGCCTGGGCATTGAAGGCGTTCGGGAACAGAAAGCGCATGCCGCAAGCGATTGGCTCGGTGCCGAAATCGGTGCATTCGCGGGTTGCCCAGCCATCGGCGCAGACCTGCGCGAGGCGGGGGTCATACCGCAGCGTCAACACCGGTGCTTCAGCCCGCGGTTGCCACTTCGTCGGCCCGCAGGAAGTGGCTTGCTGTAAAGCCAGACAGTCGCGCATCGCTGAATTCGATGCAGCAATCAGCCCGCAACGCTGCAAATACTCACATCGCTTTGCGTTGAGCACCGTGCACGCCAGCTTCAGCGGCAGCCCCGCATCCTGGCCGCCGCCGCCTGCTCCTCCTCCCACGCTGCCGGCGTCAATTCCCGCGTCGATGATTGCGGCATCAGGCAGGTCAATGGTGTCGGAACACACACACCCGTTGATGGAAATGACGGTCGCCACAAGCGAGCCTAAACCCATCGGAAATGCTGTCTTCATGCGCACCGTCTCAGAACCCGCCGTCGGCCTTCTGCGAACACCGCGCGACACAGGTGCCGCCGTAACCACCGTCGGCAAGCGTCGCGTAGTCGCAATCATTCGACAGGCACACCGCATCATAGGTGCAACGTTCGCCGACGGCGCCGCGTGCGGTGCAGGTGTACCCCCCGTCGGGTACGTTCTGGTCGCAGAAGTGGGCAGATGCGCACTCGCCATAGCTGCCCTGCGAGGTGCAGTCGCCTCCGACTCCGGGAATCCTCGTACACAGCGAAGTGCGAGGCGCGCAGTAAAGGTCTTTCTGACAGTCGGCGTAGTTGCTGCATTTTGCGCCTTCGACCGCGCGCGGCACGCAGGTCGAAGTGGTGAACGATGAGCCGCAGCGAAGCGTCGGCAGGCACGAGCCGGCGCCCGCGCAGACCGCCCCCAGGCCTCCCCGCCGTTCGCAGATGCCCGGTGGTGGCGTCGTCGTCGCGGTGTCCTGGCGGCAAAAGTGTTCGTCGTCGCAGTAGGGGTATCCCTGCTGTTCGCCGCACGATTCTGCCTGCTGCGCGTTGCGCTTCACGCACTTGGAGTTCGAACAAACAAGGTCAATTC
>JANOHG010000762.1:0-1441 GCA_031406375.1 Archangiaceae bacterium
CAGCATCAGCGCCGCGCTGGTCGCCTGGCACTGGGCGCGGTAGCAGCCGTGGTTGGCGGCGGTGATTTTGTCGCAACAACCCGAAGCACCGCAGGTTCCGCCCGTGGGTCGGGTGGTGTCCTGCAGCTGATTCAGTGGAACCCCGTGGTAGCTGAACAGCAGGTGATCCGCGTTCATCTGCGCGCAGGTCTTCTCAATCCCCGCGGCGACAGAATCGAGCCACGCCGGCTGATTGTAGAAGGCGCCAACCACGCGCACCGAAGGGACGAAGGCTCGCCGGGCGAGGTACGCGAAGACGCCATCGAGCGCGCTGCCGGTGCTGGCCGACGCGTATTGGGGATACATCGGAACGAGGATGAGCTGGGTGACGCCACTGCTCAGCATCCGTTCGAGCTCCGCTTCCAAAGACGGCTCGCTGTACCGCATCGCGGCGGCGACCTCGACGCCCGGCAGCTTCTCTTGCAGGCCCGTCGCCTGCGCGAGGCAGTGGCGAATCAGCGGAGAGCCTTCGCTGGTCCAAATCGAGGCGTACCGCTTGGCGCTTTTGCCCGCACGAAACGGGACGATCAGCACGTTCACCAGCAGCCAGCGCAACACCTTTGGCAGGTCGATTACCCGGCCGTCACCCAGAAACTTCCGTAGGTACCTTCCCACTGCGCTGCGGGTCGGCGCTGCAGGCGAGCCGATGTTCAGCAGCAGCACGCCTGCCTTCGTGCCCTGAACCACCAAGCCGGTCATGGCGGGTTCTCGGCAGGGCGCTTGAACAGATAGCCTCGTCCACGCACGGTGATGAAGATCGCCGGCACGTCGGGGTTGGGTTCGAACAAGGCCCTTAAGCGGGAGATCGCCCCATCTACCGTTTGAGCTCCGGTCTCTTCTGTTCCCCACACTTCTTCGAGAAGGTCTGCGCGCGACAACACCTTGTCTTCGTTGCGCGACAGATGTGACAGCAGCTTCAATTCCTTGTCTGACAGCGCCACCTCGCCCTCTGAGCTCAGCGCCCGGCCGGTGTCGAAGCGCACCCAGAAGGCCCCCAGCGAAAGCTTCGACGGAGCCGGCGCGCTTTGCCCTTTGCCGCGTCGCAGCAGCGCTCTCACCCGCGCCAGCAGCTCGGGGATGTCGAAGGGCTTGGTGACGTAGTCATCCGCTCCGCAATCGAAGCCACGCACCTTCGACTGGCCGTCGCTGCGCGCCGTCAGCAGCAAGATGGGAAACTTCAGTTGCAGATCGCGGGCCTCGCGCGTCAGCGAGAACCCATCGCCTCCGGGAAACATCACGTCGATGATCGCCAGGTCGGGCCGGGTCTTCAGCGCCTCGAGCCCCGCCGCGAACGTGCCCGCGGTCGTAACCTCGTAGCCGACGTGCTTCAGGTTGAAGACCACCAGGTCGCGCACCAACGGCTCGTCTTCAATCACGACCAGCTTACGCCGCCGGGCGATTT
>JANOHG010000785.1:0-2114 GCA_031406375.1 Archangiaceae bacterium
AAATTGAACGCCGCGTTCGCCGCCACCGCAGCGCTCGACGTGCCGATGGCGTTGTGCGGATCGCGCACGCCGACAGCGCGAACCCACGACCCTCGGCTTAGAAGGCCGATGCTCTATCCAGCTGAGCTACGGGCGCTCGACAACTATTTCAACGGCTTGTAGCTACTTCGGCAGCTCCGTGAACAGCGGCTGTAACCAC
Source organism: Archangiaceae bacterium (assembly GCA_031406375.1). Taxonomy (GTDB): domain Bacteria; phylum Myxococcota; class Myxococcia; order Myxococcales; family Myxococcaceae; genus JAGSPQ01. The sequence continues at coordinate 200 of JANOHG010000785.1, forward strand.
GGCGTAACCAACTGCACCTGGCTTGCGAAGGTATGCCGCGTGGCCTGATACCACGTCAACGTCGAATGGCCGCGGGCCCCCCTTTGCCGTCGTCGCCGACCCATCGGTCATGCTTGCTTCGATGCGCCTGCGTGCAACTCGTGCCGCAGCCGCTCGGCGATCCACGCGCGAGCGAGCGTCGTGTAGTTGATTCCCCGTCGCCGCGCCAACGCTCGCAGGGCCTCAACGGCCTGAGGGTCGAGGCGCAGCGTCACCACCTGCCGGGGCTTCGCCTTCTTGGTCAACTCGGCGGGCTCCAACTCGTCCCAGTAGTCCGCAACCGAGTGCGTTTCCCAGAACTCCGCCACGTCTCGGTCAGATGCCGCCCGACCCGGCATCGCTTGCCGCTTCGCCTTCGCTGCCCGCTTCGCCTTCGCTGCCTTTGGTCGTCCCATAGCTTGTTCTCCTGCCTGCCTACTTGCGCCTGTAGAGGGCACGTTCTCGCTCGTCCATGTCGCGTGCCGTGATGACCCTTGCCTCACCACCACCGAGGTAGGTCAGCACAACCAGCAAGTACCGGCCCTCTGCGGTAAGCCCGAGAACCAGATACCGGCCACACCGTCCCCTGCGCACCTTCGCCCGCAGGCGACATGCCTGCTCGGCTTCCTCGGGACTGACGTCATGCCGAGCAATGTGCTCGATGTTTTCGTCGTCCCAACGCAGCCGTTTAACGTGCACACTCCGTATTCTAACGTATTACGATTATGAATCAAGACTCCACAGGACAGGAGGGGGGCTCGGACTCGCTGCAACAATCGCTGTTGGTTCCAAGGTCACCGGACGTATGGCGTGATCGCTCACATCGCGGCGAACTGGCGCACGTCAGGGTGTCGAACGCGATCCGGATCGCATTCGCGGATCTGACCGCATACCTCAACAGGTGTCGCCCATAAGCCGGTGGCGGTACCCGAGATTCGAGATTCCGCGCCGATGGAGAAGAACTACATGCCTACTTCTGAAAGCGGTCTGGGTCTACGACATGCGGACCAACGCCCGGGCCTATGGCTCAGCCTTCAGTGGTGACATTGTGTGAAAAGGTCGCAAACAACTCTGGGAATACAACAGGCATGGAGGCATAGAGAGCTTGCGCCTTCGCTCACACGGGGCGGCGTCAACCTTCACCTTCACATATTATGCGCCTTGAGGAGTACCCGTGAGCATCGAGGGCGAAGCCCTACCAAACATGGCACAGCAACGACCCGGTAGAGGCAATCCCAAGCGCCCGGCCCTGCCGACTCGCTCTGACTGCAGCCAACGCGTCGAGAATGCTCGGCGTGAGCCGAGCCGACGCACCTCTACACCAAGCTTGCCGATGATGACGCTCAATAGCCGGCGTTTGCTGCGAATTGTCTCCCTTGGAGAATATCGTGCGGATGGACGCCCACAGATTTGTAAGCAGACTTCAGTGCTTCACTGGCGAGAGACGGCCGCCAAGATGATCGACCTCTGGTTCATTCGTACGGATGAGGTGCGAGGCGCGAGCCTGCTTGGTGCTTGTGACACAATCCTTCACACTGAAGAACGCACCCAGCAGCAGGCACGGCTCTTCGAGAAGCACCGACATGAGTACCTCGTGACGCGCGCACTCTGCCGTGCGGTGCTCGGCCGTCGGCTCGGCGTCAAGCCCGGGGAACTGAAGTTTCGGCGCAACGCCTACGGACGCCCAGAGCTCGATCCTCCCTCACCGTTACGATTCAATCTCACGAACACAGTGGACCTGGTCGCCCTCGCAGTCATCGAGCACCATGAGGTCGGCATCGACGCAGAGCCCGACACGCGCGCCAACGCGATTCTCAACCTTGGCTCATCGGTGTTCACCGCATATGAGCGCCGTGCCCTCGCTGCGATGCCGGAGGACGTTCGTCGAACGCGTGCC
>JANOHG010000802.1:0-5698 GCA_031406375.1 Archangiaceae bacterium
GGCGACGGCCGGTCCATGCCCATCCAGAACGCGTAGCCCGCCCGGGCACTCGCCGAGCAGACGTTGGTGTGGCTGTTGTGGCCGTCGATGCCCCACGCGTGGAAGACGCGCTGCAGATAGATGAGCTCGTGTCCCGGACGGCCGAGGTGATACATCACTTCCTTCTGCCGTCCCTCGACGAGCGCCTTGCGAATGCGGCCCGCGATGTCGTCGAGCGCCTCGTCCCAGCTCACCTGCTCCCAGCGGCCCTCGCCGCGTGCGCCTGCGCGCTTGAGCGGGTACAGGATGCGGTCCGGATCCGTGACCTGGTTGAGCGTGGCCGGACCCTTGCTGAGCTCGCACAGCATGGGGAAAGCCGTGTTGTGCATGTGCCTGGGAGCGCTGGCGGCAGGCTGCGGCCGGTCGGAGGTCTACGACTACAGCTGGCCCACGCTGCCGGTGGATGCGGGAGCTCCTCCAGCTCCTCCCGTCGTCTGCCGGCTGGCCGAGGTGCAGGCGTTCGACCTGCCCGCCAAGCCCCGCCAGCCGATCGACGTGCTGTTCGTGATCGACGACTCGTGCAGCATGGCGAACGACCAGAAGTCTCTTGCGGACAACTTCGGCGCGTTCGTCCCCGCCTTTCTCTCGGCGAACGTCGACTTCCACATCGGCGTTGTCACCACCGACATGAAGAACCCGCTGAGGAGCGGGAAGCTCGTCGCCCCGGTCATCACGCCGACGACGATGGCGATCGAGGCCAGCTTCAGGAACATGGTGCAGGTGGGGGTGGCCGGCAGCGGGTACGAGAAGGGGCTGGCTGCCGCCCAGGCCGCGCTCAGCGAGCCGCTGAGGTCGACGGCGAACAAGGACTTCCTGCGCCCCGACGCGAACCTCGCGCTCGTCTTCCTCACCGATGAAGAGGATCAATCGGATTCGCTGTCTGCCGAGACCTTCATCGCTTTCCTCAAGGGGCTCAAGGTCGAGCAGGACGCGATCACCGTCGCCTCGATCCTCGGGCTCAAGATGCCGCCTTACTGCACGAGCAGCGTGGCCAAATGGAAGTACGCCGACGTCGCGCGCGCCTTTCTTCCTCGGGCCCACCTGAGCATCTGCAGCCAGCGGTACTCGAGGACGCTGCAGTCGATCGCCGGGCGGATCATCAGCGGCCGTTGCCTGGTCGAGCTGCGACGCAAGATCGACGAGAGGCGCCCGGTTCGGGTGACGGTGAACGGGCAACCGAGCGAGTGGAGCCTCATCGCCCCGGACCCGATGCGCCACTACGGCACCCTCGAGGTGAGGACCTGCCCTGACACGGCGGCGCACGTGGAGATCTCCTACGATGACTGTGAGCCGCTGCCGGAATGAGTCGAACGGCGCATGGTGGGCAGATGGGCAGGTTCGACGAAGCTCGGACGGCGTTGCAGGCGGGGGACGACGCGCGCGCCCTCGAGGCGCTCATCGAAGAATGGGCCGAGCACCGCGCTCCTCGCCTCGCCGAGCTGGTGACCCTGCTGGATGCGCGGATGAGGCGATGAGGCGCGATCGCGCCCCCGTCGATTCGAAGCAGTGGCTCGCTCGAGCGCATGCGGGCGAGGCCGCCGAGGTGGGGCTGCTGCTGGACTGCCTGGTGACCGCGCGCTCAACCGAGACGCTTCAACGCTTGCAGGTTTTTGCCGACGTCGATGATCCCCGGCTCGGGACGTTCGTCGCGCGGGTCCTCGAACATCCCCCGTTCTCGTGCGGCGCATCGGCCCGGCCGTTCTGGCGCGCGCTCTTCACCCTCGCGACCCGCCTGGCGGATCCGCGGCTGCTCAGCCGAAAGCCGCCGGGCGAACAGCTGTGCCCGGACCACGGCCTCGAGTTCTAAACGACGATCAACGCATCGGCTCACTTCAAGCTCTTCCTTCGCAAGCTCACCGCGCCCCAGGTGACGAACCGGCTCGCGTCGGCGCAGGGCGCGCTCGACTGTCTCGACAAGCCGGCGCCCCCGGAATCCCTGCCCGTTCGACAACAGGACCAGGGCGAAGCGGCGATCGCCCTGGTGCAGCGAATGAACCGCACCGAGACCACGTACCGCCTCGTGGCAGGGGCGGTTGGAGCGATCGCGATGGGAATTGCCACCTTATGGATCCCTGGGGAGCCCCTGTTCAGCATTGGCCTGATAACCGTCAGTGCATTGGCCGCTCAGGCCTTCGCCAAGGGCCTGGCCCACGAAATGATTCGGATGCACCTCGGGCCTTGGTCCGAAGAGCTCTCCCGTCGATACGCCGCCGACCGCCTCAAGCTGCTCAAGGGCGGTCACGCACGGCTGGAGAGGCTGATCGACTCCAAGCCGCGAAAGTGAGACTTCGGCGCGTCCTTCGTTGCTTCGCTCGAAGCACAACCCACCACGACTAGTCCAGCGAGGATCAGTGAGCGCATGTGCGCCGCGTAACCCGGGCGCGCGTCCTTCACGCTATTTCGGGCCAGTTCTCGCTGCGCCGATACCCGTTGATGAGTACGACAGCTTGATGTGACTCTCGTTTCGGGAGAGGAAGGGGGACTCATGGCCACGCAAAAACAGATCGAAGCGACGTACGACTACATGGATGAGATCTATCGGTTGACCTATGGCGAGCACGCCGACGTCTCCGCGGCAATGTACAACGGCGATTGGACGAAGACGTTGGAGCAGGCCCAAGCGTACAAGCACCGCTACATCCTCGACGGAATCGGCTTCAAGGCGGGGCAGAGGGTGCTCGACATCGGCTGCGGCTGGGGGCCGATCCTGAACGCTGTGCACCACGCGGGTGGCAAAGCCGTCGGCCTCACTCTTTCGCCAGCGCAAGCGGCCGCCTGTCAGCGCAACGGCTACGACGCTCGCGTCCAGGACTTCAAGACCGTCACCGTCGACCAGCTCGGACCCTTCGACGCCGTCGTGGCGATGGGGCCGATGGAGCACTTCTGTTCAATCGAAGAGTTCATCAACGGGAAGCAAGAGGAGATCTATCGGGCCTTCTTCCGCTCGTGCTCGACCTTCCTGCCTGACAAGGGACGGCTGTACTTGCAGACGATGATGTTTGGCAAGAAGGTGCCTGACCCGCATGCCCTGTCGGTAAAAGCCACCAAGGGGTCCGACGAGTGGGTCATGGCGCTCGTGACCAAGCTCTACCCGGGCTCGTGGCTCCCGGCGGGGATCGACCAAATCGTGAAGACAGCGGCGCCGGATTTCAAGCTCATCTCCGAAAACAACGGCCGGCTCGACTACATCGAGACGATGAAGCAGTGGACGAACAAGCTGGAGCGCTTCAGCCTCAGGCGATTCTTCCTTCAGCTGAAGCAGATTCCGCGCTTCCTCACCGACCCCGACTTCAGGCACCAGCTCAAGGCCCTCGACGAATCGGTCAACCGGCTCTGCTTCGAACGCGAGATCATGAGCCACCAGCGCATGGTGTTCGAGAAGGTCTGAGGTCTTCCGTTTTCCTCAGGGCTTGCGCGCAAGGAAGAAATACATCGGGATGAAGATTGAGGTGGCCCCATCGTCTGGACCACTTTAGACATTAGATCTTTAGAAACAGACCAGACAGTTGAGTTGATTGTTGGACGACGAATTGTGTGAGTGATTGTCTTTGTTGAGTTGTTTTTATTGTTGTTGAGTCGCCCGCCGGAGCGCAGCCGAGGCGGCCTGTGGATCTTCGTTCTTACGCCGCGGGGCTTTTACCTCGAACATTGAACTCAACGGTCAGCCGTCGTGATTGGCCCTAACGAGAAACCGTGCGGCGCGGGAGCTCAATCAATCCGTTGCTCGACGACTTCCTCCCCTGTCGGCTCCGGCTATTCACGGTGGAGCTTGCTACGTGAACATGATTGCAAAGACGATCGGGGCAAAGAGCGCTAGAAAGAGGGCTGCGAACGAGGCAATGGCTTGGATCAGAACGGCCAACGCGATTCGAATGGCTATGCGCTGAAACGAAAATACGAGCCGCGTCAAGCCAGCTGCGACCCATGAGAGAATCAGGGCGACCACTACGAGAACCACACCGAAGATGTGTGTCCACATGGGACCCTCAACGTCTGGGCGTATCAAGGCGAGCACCATGCTCACGCCCGCAAACACGAAGAAGGGCAACCCGGCACTCAACAGCGACCACATCCACGGGCGGGCGCTATTGCCGATGCGCAGTCGAAGTGCACAGGGAGAGCAGTGAAGACCATCCGGGGCTCGGCAGGCATCACATGCGAAGCTTCCACACCGGGCGCACGCTATGACCTGCTCGCTGGATGGATGCGAGACGCAGCGCGCGGTGGGTGGAACCGGTGACATCGCGAATCGACACTTCGACCTTTTGCGGCAGTCTGTCCAGTGCACGATCGAAGCATCGCCAATGCGGGCCGCTGTGGCGTGCAGGTCCGGGTCCAAGACAAGCTTGGTTTGCTGCTCAAGCAACCCCGCAAGCTTGTGTGCCACAAGAAACTCATTGCTCAGGTCGTCGAAGCTGCTGGCGTCTGCCGGGTGGCCCTTGGCCGACGGAGAGGGCGCAGTGGTACCGGCGTTCATAAGCGCGACGGTGCCGCCGCTGCAACGCGCAGAGAGAGCCAGCGCCCAGGAGGTCGACATCCGCGAGTTGTATGCGAGGTGCAAAGGAAACCTGGTGCGCGTGCACGAAGAGCTGCGCGCCGACGACGAGGGAAAGCTCTCGTACCAGGCGCTCACCGCCTACTGCCGCCGCCACGGTATCGGCGAGGAGCCGAAGAAGCCGACGGGCTTCCGTGCTGATCATCCTCTCAATGCCCTGCCAGGCTCGAGGGGAGTCGAGCAGGCGCGCTTCCGCATTGGACGAGGCTGAGGCCGCCAGAGGATCGGCCTGTTGCCCGCTGCACCACCACGGCCCGTCGCGCTCGCCCAGGCGCCGCCTCAGCTCGAGCTGCCGATGACGTAGTGCCTGACGCCCTTCGCCGCGAACTCGTCGCAGGCCCCCCCCCTGCGCCCGACTCGCTGATACCTTCTCGAACCGACTCCTTCGCCCCCGCGGCTCGCCAGCCTCCACGCCTTGAGCCACTGCCCTCCACCAGCCTCGTGCGCCCGTTCCCCGCTTCGTTCTTCCTCGACGTCGACGTCGAGTCCGAGGTTTGTTGAGTATCTGCCGTTCTCGGTGTGGGTGTGGTTGCCGAAGATCCGCAGACTGAAATGGGTTGAGAAGTTGAGGGCGATGCCCGCCTGGGTGCCCAGACCGCAGGCAACACCGTCGTAGCCAGTCGCGACGCCTCCGTTGAATCCGATGCCGAACCTCACGCGGCGCACCGCCCGAAGCGGTTCACGCACTAGAGCGCGGGAGAAACGCGATGACGATCTGGGTGACGCTGTGGGTGCTGACCGCCGGCCGAGGCGATGCGACGGCCGCTTACGATGCGGGCCACTTCAAACAATGTGGCGCGCTCTATGAGAGTTCGGCGTGCGAGTGCAGCGCGCGAACGCCGCGCATCAGAAGACGCAGAACGCCAAGCTGCGCGCGATCTTCGAAGCCGGTAAGTTCAGACGTTTGCCGGACGGCCGCGTGCTGGTTCGAGATCAGTGGCCGCTCCTCGCGTTCCGCACGAACACTCCCTGTCCATTGCGCGGCACCGTAGTCTTCGAGAACGGCAGAGCGAGCTTGGTCGCGCGCGCGCCGGTAGGCCCTGCTGTATTTGCCACGATGTGGCTTGCCGGGTGGATTGGCTGATCGGTCTAGATGCGATCGCC
>JANOHG010000828.1:0-3127 GCA_031406375.1 Archangiaceae bacterium
TGGGGTTCTGGGCGACCTACGAGTACATGCAGTACTTCGGCACGTTCAACTTGCTCGCCTCGTACCCAAGCGCCTCGGCGAATTTTTCGGACACCGCGATTCGCAATCGAACGCCCCCTCCGACGGTGACGGGTGGAACGATGCTGACGCTGGGCGCGAACCTGAACCTTCGGCTCGGCCCCATCATCTTCCGCAGTCAGGCGCGCCTCTTCGCCCCGGACTTCAAGCTGCGACCAGGCGACACGGTGCTTTATGACCAGTTCAACGACCTGCTGCTCCCGAACGGGCGCTTCACCCTCACCAATGATCTCGACCTGCTGTTTCAGACCTCGTTCGGGCTGGTTGCGGGGCTTCGCTACAACGTCGGGCTGCCGATCTACGGGCCTGAGAACACTGCGACCGAAGGGAACTCAACCCATCGCCTCGGCCCTTTCGTGGCGTATCGATTCTTTGATCGCGATGGCGCGCGCTTCAACCAGCCGACGCTTGCGCTCGTCATCAATTGGCACCTCCAGCACCGCTGGCGCACCGGAGCCGACTCCTCACGCGCATTGCCGTACATCGCGCTGGCCTTCAATGTCGTCGGCGACCTGCTGCCCTTGCCAACCTCGCCATAGGTCGGGCGCACCGCGATTTCATTGACAACCCAAAGAGTCGCGCCTACCCGACCGTTCTTAGATGTCGGCGCCAGATCCCCTGCAGGAAATTCTAGAACGCCTCACTTCCTCGCGCCGTGCGCGCACAGTTGGACTGCATTCCGGCGCCCGCGGCTGGGTGCTTTCGCAACTGCTCGCTCGACTCAAGACGCCTTTGCTTTGCATCACCGCCGACGAGGACTCGGCGGAAGCGCTGGCCGCGGATCTCGCGTTCTTCCTTGGCGGCGCGGGAACTGCCAGTGCTCCGAACATCCTGCAGCTGCCGGCGGAAGACTCGATGCCGTGGGACGAACTCATTCCCGACACCGGAATTGTCACCGAACGGTTGGGAGCGCTGTTTCACCTGCAGCATGGCGCGGCGGTGAATGCGCTGGTGGTTCCCGCATTTGCGTTGGCGAAGCGAATGCTGCCCCCAAAGGTGATGTCGCAGCTTTGCCACGTCGTTCAGCCCGAGCACGAGGTTTCCCGCGACGCGCTGGCGCTCAAGCTTGCCGAAATGGGTTACCGAAACGTCCCGCTGGTCGAAGACGTGGGAACGTTTTCGGTGAGGGGCGACATCCTTGACGTCTTTCCACCGCTGGCAGACAAACCTTTTCGGCTCGAGTTTTTTGGCGACTTCATCGAGTCGATGCGGCCGTTCGAGCCCGAGACCCAACGCACTCCGGCCGCCGCAGAGAAGGTGACGAAGCTTCGGCTCTTGCCCGCGCGCGAGCTCTTCTTCAGCGACTCGACCCGACGAAGCGCCGAGAAAAACCTGCGCGCTCTCGCCGAACATTCTGCCGTACCGACATCGCGCGTTCGCGAGCGCATCGAACAGATTCGCGAAGGCATCAACGGCACTGGCCTCGAAGGGTTGTTGCCGGGCTTCTTCGACGGCGGTTTGGCCACGTTGTTCGACTATCTGCCGCTGTGGACCCAGCGCGATCCACTGGTGTTCGTCGACAACCCCACCGCAGTCGGCCAGAGCCTCGAAGAATGCTGGAATCAGGCCGAACGAAGCCACCGCGACGCCATCGCGGCCGGCGAGTTGGCCTTTCCTGCCGAGGCTCACTTTCTGCGGCCCGCCGAAGTGCTGGCCGCGCTGGCGAAGCTTCCGATGCTCGAGGCGGGCGCGCTGACGCTGACCGCCGTCGCTGAAGCCGAACCGCCGGTGGCATTCGGGTTTGGCGAAACGAAGGACCTGCGCGAAGCGATCACCCACCACCACGGAGAAGAAGGCGCTCTGACGCCGCTGCTCACCCGCCTCACGCAGTGGCGCGACGACCGAATCGTGGTGGCCATCGCCTGTGGAACGCTGGGCCTCGCCGATCGCCTCAAGCGCCTTTTGGCCGAGCGCGAGACTCCCGTGCAGGTGCACGCCGACGCGCTGCCTCAGAATCCGGGCGCGATGCTCTTGCCAGGGGTCCTCGCGCACCTCTTTGTGGGTGAAATATCGAAGGGGTTCGTCGACAAAGACCGCCAGCTCGCGGTGCTGTCAGACGAAGACATCTTCGGAACCCGAGCGCGTCGCACGGTGAAGCGCCGCAAGGGCGACAGCGGGTTCAGCGCGGCGGCGTTTCGGGATCTGAAGGAAGGCGATTTGGTCGTGCACAAGGAGTTCGGCGTCGCCCGGTATGGCGGGTTGTCGAAGATGGAACTGCAGGGAATCCCGAACGACTTCCTGCTGCTCGAATACTTCGGGAAGGACAAGATTTACCTGCCCGTCGCGCGGATGCGGCTCATCTCGCGCTTCACCGGCGGAGATCCCGACAAGGTCCAGCTCGACAGGCTTGGCAGCGACGCGTGGGTGAAGACGAAGGCTCGCGTCCGCGAACAGTTGCTGAAAATGGCGGCCGAATTGCTCAACCTCTATGCGGCGCGACGCGCGCACCCAGGCCATCGCTTCCGCGAGCCAGATCGCTACTTTCGCCAATTCGAAGCCGACTTCGAGTTCGACGAAACGCCGGATCAACAGCGCGCGATCGACGAAGTGTTGGCTGACATGCTCAAGCCCGAGGTGATGGATCGCCTGGTCTGCGGCGACGTCGGCTATGGCAAGACCGAGGTCGCGATGCGGGCCACCTTCAAGGCGGTGCTCGACAAGAAGCAGGTGGCGATCCTCGTTCCCACCACCTTGCTCGCGCATCAGCACTACCAGTCTTTTCTGAAGCGCTTCAGCGGTTACCCCGTGACGATCGAGGTCATCAGCTCGCTGCGCAAGCCGATGTCGTCGAGAAGCGCTCGACTCCACTGATGCGTCGTGACATCGAGGAGCTGGGTCGTGCTGGCGTTGGTCACGTCGTTGGTCGTGCTGCCACACAGATCATGGTTCAACAGATCGGGCAGCATCAACAGACGCGAAGCGGTCGCGTAGTCGGCCGTGGAGCGCGCCGCAGCCAGTTGATACATCGTGTTGAACGGCAGGAACTGGATGCCGGTGATGTCGTAGATCCTCTCTCGTCCCAAGCGCGCGCACACCTCGTCCATCACAC
>JANOHG010000843.1:0-2695 GCA_031406375.1 Archangiaceae bacterium
AATTACCGCGGAGTGGTGATGCTGGTTCGGGTGTTTGAAGGGACGTTGTCCCTCAAGCAGCAGATCCGGTTGTGGCACAAACAGAAGAAGTTCGAAGTGCAGGAATTGGGTGTCTTCGCTCCGTGGACTCAGCCGGTAAAGGCGCTGATGGCGGGCGAAGTGGGAGTGCTGGTCGCCAACGTCAAAGAGCTCGCCGATGCGAAGGTCGGCGACACCATCACCGAAGACGAACGGCCGTGCGCCGAAGCGTTTCCCGGGTTCAAGGAAGTCAAGCCGATGGTCTTCTCGGGAATCTTCCCGGTCGATGCGGCCGACTACGAAAACCTGCGCGATGCGCTCGCGAAGCTTCAGCTCAACGATTCAGCTTTTACCTACGAGCCCGAGAGCTCGACCGCGCTCGGCTTTGGCTACCGCTGTGGCTACCTCGGCCTGCTTCACATGGAGATCGTTCAAGAACGACTCGAGCGCGAGTACAATCTCAACTTGATCACCACCGCTCCGTCGGTGGTTTATCGCGTCTATCCGCACTCGGGCGAATGGTTCGCGATCGACAACCCCGCGAAGATGCCGCCCGTACAGAACATCGAGCACCTCGAAGAGCCGTTTCTCACCTGCAACATTCACGTTCCCAACGAGTACCTGGGCGCGATGCTCAAGCTTTGCCAAGAACGCCGGGGCGTGCAGAAGGGCATCGAGTACCTGGGCAGCTCGGGCACGCGGGTCAAGCTGATCTACGAAATGCCGATGGCTGAGGTGGTGTTCGACTTCTTCGACAAGATGAAGAGCCTGTCTCGTGGCTATGCGTCGTTGGATTACGAGCTGGCAGGATTCCAGACCTCGGATCTGGTGAAGCTCGACATTCTTCTCAATGGAGAGGCAGTTGATGCGTTGGCAATCGTCGTGCATCGCGAGCGTGCTTATCAACGGGGCAAGGATGTCTGCACCCGCTTGAAGGCCGTGATTCAGAAGCAGATGTTCGAAGTTGCGATTCAGGCGGCAATTGGTTCGAAGGTCATCAGCCGGGAGACAGTGTCTGCGATGCGTAAGAACGTGCTGGCCAAATGTTACGGCGGCGACATCAGTCGAAAGCGCAAGCTGCTCGAGAAGCAGAAAGAGGGAAAAAGACGGATGAAGACGGTCGGCACCGTCGAGCTTCCGCAAGAGGCGTTCCTCGCGGTGCTCAAGTCGGAGGAGTAGGTGGCAGCCCCGGAAAGCTCAGCCCAAGCGCTCAAACGCGTGCGATGGATTGAGCGCGCTTACAGCCTTTGGGCGCCGGTCACCGTTTTCGGGATCGCCTTCGCAATCTATCTGCTGATCGTCGAGAACTCGGTGTGCAGCTATTTGTGGTTGCAGCCGGTGCTGAAGGCCTTCGGCTTCACCTGCTTCGTGAGTTGGGCGGGTTTGGGTTGCCTTCGAATCGGCTGGAAGCCGTTCAAAGACCTGCGCAACGCGCGGCATCATGCCGAAGAGCTCGTCGATGAGCTCGACGCGCTCATCAAGAAGAACCCGCTCGCGCTGAAGGACAAGCCGAAAGAAGAGATTGCTGCACTGCGTGAAGAGGTCAACGCAGCTCTGCCTGGCTCAGAGCCAGCTGCGATCCGAGCTGCAATCGACAAGCTCGATGCCGCGATCGACAAGCACCTGAGCAAATGGCGCCGGGGCGGGGTGTTCGACTTTGGATCAGGATTCGTCAAGGCGCTGCTGGTCGCGCTGTTGATCCGCAGTGTGCTGCTCGAGCCATTCAAGATCCCTTCCGGGTCGATGATTCCCACCCTCGAGATCGGCGATCAGATATTCGTCAACAAGTTCATCTACGGCGTACGAATTCCCTTCACCAACTTCGTTCCGTTTCAGATCGTTCGCTCACCGCGTCGGGGCGACGTGATCGTCTTCAATAACCCGGTTCAACCCGACAAAGACTTCGTGAAGCGCGTGGTAGGGATTCCGGGCGACACGATCGAGCTCGAAGGGCGCCGCGTGAAGATCAACGGCGTGGCGCAAGATCTTCAGACCGAGGCTGATCCCTACGCGATTTGGGACCAGGACGGCAGCCGCTGGTATGAACGCTTGCGGTCACTTTCGCGGGAAAAACTCGACGGCGTACCGCACTACACGTTGCATGATCGCGACTCGCGCCCGTTTGGCCATAACCCGATCACTGTCCCCGAGAAGAGCGTTTTTGTAATGGGTGACAACCGCGATAACAGCGATGACAGCCGGTACGGCCTGGGCTGCCCAAACGGTGAAGGGTGTACGGCTGAAGGCGGCCTTAAGGGCGTCGAGTTCGTGCCGTATGGCTCGATCAAGGGCAAGGCGATGGTGATCTGGATCTCGCTCGGACACGGCGGTTTGTTTTCCGATCTGTTTGGCGGCACCGGCCTGCGCACCGATCGGTTCTTTCTACCGATGACGATGTGCGGCGCCGAAGCGCAGCGACCCTCGGTCGGGAATCCTTGACGCTCTACCCGTGCAGTTGGTAGCTCACATACTCGTGCGGCCCAGCGGGAAAGTGAATCTGATTGGCATCGTGATCCTGGGCGCGATCGCGTACGGGATCTGGTGGGTGGTCACGTTCTCGGGCGTCTACCTCGACAACCTCGTCGATGTGAAGGACGCCGTCGAAGGCGCGTACAACGACTCAGGCCGCAAAGACGATGCAGCGACCTGGAACGCGATCATGAACAAAGTCAACTTC
>JANOHG010000892.1:0-1356 GCA_031406375.1 Archangiaceae bacterium
CCGTGCCGTGCGCGGTGATGATGATGACCGGGATTTCGGGGTGATTGGCGATCATCGACTTGAGGATCTCGAGGCCTCCTACCTTGGGCATCACCAGATCAGTGACCACCACGTCGGTCTTGTGCTTGGCGATTTCGACCAAGGCCTGCTCGCCATCCGAAGCGGTCGAGACCTCGTGGCCTTCCTTGCGAAGCATTGCCGCCAGCACCTTGCGCAGATTTGCCTCGTCATCGACAACCAGTACGCGGGACACGGGAGATCTGTTTGGGCCACCCTCGCGGGCAGGTCAAGCACCACGTTTCGACGCTGGCGCTTCCAACCGCACCGCGTCAAGGACGGGTTGGCTTCTCTTCCAAACTGGCCAGCCGCTCGACATCCCGAGCACAGTCAGCGTTGTCGAGAAGGAGTCGTACCCCAGGTTGCCGCGCAACGACGACGGGATCTCCTTTGTCCACAAGTTCCCGGTATCCAACGTCTTCCACGAGCCGTCGAAGGGTGGTGCTCGTGTCAGCGCATCCCACGCGGTGCTCTCCAAAGGCTTTTCTACGCGCCTTGGCATCCCGCAGCAGCACGGCGGTGTCGTTGAGTGAACACAAAAGCGGGCAGTCGAAACAGGCGGCTGCGCGACGGACCCAAACAAACGGCGCGATCGACGAAACCACCTGGGGAACGGCAGGCTCAGCGATGGGTGCAAGCGCTGCCCAGGCCGGAGCCCAAAGAATCAAAATGGCGCACACCCACACCGCGTTGAGCGCGCCCACACCAACGCCAGTCAACGCCTGCCGGCCCGTCACGCCGCCCACCATGCGGACCCCAGTTCGGCGGCTGAGCTGCTGTTGGCGTACCACTCGCACGGTACGGGCGATGAAAAACACCGCTGCCCCCAGCATGCGGTCGAGCACAAACCAGAGGGCAAGGCCGCCCAATGTCACTTGAAGGCAACCAGGCAGTTCACCCGTTACACCCAAGGTGAGGCCTTTCCAGCGCGCGAAGAAGTGACAGGCAACATACAGCGCGACGCTGCCTAAGAATCTTCCGGCCCATACGCTGCCGCCGCAAATTCGGCCCAGAATGACTCCCACGACAAGCAACCCGACCGCAATGCCGATTCCAACCGCAAGTCCGAGCCCGATCATCGGGGTCGCCTCGGGCCGGCCTGGTTCGACGAAGCGTATTTCTGGGGAAGTTGCTCAAGTTCCTTAAGCCCCAGACGGGCCTCTGCGCAGTCGTGGTCCATTCTCGCGGCCCGCTCGAAGGATTCCTTGGCTCTGTCGAAGAAACGCGCAGTTAGGTATTGATGGCCTTTGCAGACGAGCTCAAGAGCGAGGTATTGCTGCTTTCGCCCGAGCAGGGTGG
>JANOHG010000930.1:0-3576 GCA_031406375.1 Archangiaceae bacterium
CTGGCTGCCAGCAATGTACGGCTGATCAGCTACCTCGAAGAAAAGAGCAACAAGGCGGGGCTCAGCATTCCCAGCATCAACCCCAAGGCCGACGTGACACTCGAAGGAGAAAAAATCGTCGAGAGTGCGGCGGAATTCACCCTCACCGACGTGCCGCTGAACCGGCTGATCGACTTCCTCGCCGCCATCGAGGCTGGCCCTGGAGTCGTGAAGGTGAAGTACCTGCGCATCGAGCCGCGCCTGAAAGAAGAGACGCTGACTGCCTGGGTCATTGTCGCGACCTATCACCTGAAGAACTGACGCATCCCAGCCAATGGCCGAAGAGAAAAAACTCGCTCTGTGGAAACGCATCGTCGGCTACACCGCCTTCAGTTTGTTCGCGCTCATCTCCGCCTTCTTCATCACCTTCCCGTACGAGACGCTCAAAGAGCGGCTGCGAATCGAAGGTGACGCCGCGGGTTACGTCGTTCGCATCGGCTCGCTTGGCCCGGGGTTCTTCTCGCTGCGCGCGACCGAGGTGAAGATCAGCAAGAAGCCTACCGGGGAGCCAGATGAAAAGCCGGCGGAAGCGCTGGTCATTGACAAGGTGTCGGTCGGCCCTGCCCTGTTTCCGCCGGGAGTGGCGATCGCGGCGCAGGTGTTCGGCGGCTCGGTGTCGGCCAAAGCCGGTGGCGTCACTGGCCTCAGCGTGAAGCTCGACGCCGATGACGTGGATTTGTCGAAGGGCAACTTGAAAGGGTTCACCGGCATCGACTTCGGGGGAACGGTCGACTTCACGGCTGCGTTCTCGATGCCAAAGGTCTCGGTGGGCGGTGGTCCGTCGGAGCCAGACCTCGGCGCCGCGACTGGAACCATCGTCTTTGAGATGCGTGGAGTGACCATCAACGGCGGCACCGCGAACGTGGTGATCCCGATGTACGGAGCAGAGCCGACGCCTCTGGACCTGCCGAGAATCGTCTTTGGCGATCTCACTGGAAAGATGAACTTCGAGAAGGGCGCCGGGACGATCGAAGAGCTTCGCGGCAAGAGCGCTGACCTCGAAGCAGGCGTCACCGGCACGGTGAAGCTGGCCAAGACGCTCGCCTATTCCGAGCTCAACCTCGAGGTCCGTTTCAAGCCCGACCCCGAGTTTCAGAAGCGGCTGGGCCTCGTCGGCAGCGCACTGGCGGCGGTGGGCAGCGACCCCAAGGATTCAGCCTGGCGGCTCGGGCGGCTGACGGGGTTCGTCGGCAAGCCGAACTTCCGTTAGTCCGACACCCCAAAGTCCGTGCGTGGATCGGCGCCCCAGCCACGCACGAACTTCCGCGCCGTCGCGCGCGGTCGCTTTCACAGCGCCTGCCGCTTGGTCGCTTGGTCGCTGTGTTACGCCCCCTTCGAACAGCTCAACCTGGGCTCTGCTCGCTGACAGCGAACAAGGATTCTTCCACTGACTGAACCTTTCTTGGGCGGCCGCGCTTGCGCGGAACGTCTGACCCAACCACGGTCGTTGTTTCCGAGCGTGGCGTGCGGCGCGACTTCGGAAGCGCAATCGCCTGCACCTTCTCGAGCAGCGCGGCATCGGTCTCAGCGAAAATTCGAAGGTACGCTTGGGCACGCTGTGCCTTCTTCAACAACGCTTCCTGGTCTTCGTCGAGTGCGTTTCTCGCCGCGGCGACCGCCAATTCGGCGCGCTCAACTTCGCTGTGGCGCTCGCGCACCTTCACCAGCGCATCTTGAAGAATCGGCGCATCGAGGTCGGGGAACTGAAGGTCCACCTGGGCCGAGAAGAGCTGGATGAGCTGCGCAACTTCGGGGTTTACGGGGTCGAGGTCGTCCATAGGTGGTCACTGAATATGCGTTCAGTGCCTGGGACGCCAGCTCAAAACAAGGGTGAGTTCACGGATCTGGGTTGCATATGGGGGCGCTAGGCGTTCATCTGTATCGACACACGGGAGCCGTGACGAATGAGCGCGTTGCGAGAGTTTGAAGAGAAGCTGGTCGAGTATGCGAACAACAACATCTCGGCCCTGGTGGGTACGATTCAAATCACCCACAACGAAAAGGAGGACCTCAAGCGCCGCTATCACGGCCTCGAGAAAGCGGAACAGGCGAAGGCCGCCGAGTTCGCGAAGTCGAAGGGCTTCGACCTCGGGCTCTGAGCCAAGCGCCCCGGAAACTGCTTCTTTCCGGGGCACTCTTTTACAATCAGCGGTTCGGGAATGAAGTCCAGCCGGTGGTCCAATCGTCGCTGCCCACGGCCCCGACGAACGTCACCGTGGCATCAAAGAAGCCGCCCGCCGGAGGAGTCGCGGCGCCCGTCGTCGCGGCCGAACCGGCAGCAGGCTTGAAGACCGGCTTCGCGAGATCCAGGGGCAGCGTCATCCCCGGAGCCATCGCGCGGTTCGACTGACCCGTCAGGTACGTCGCTTCGTTGAAGTTGTTGTCAAAGCTGCCGCCATCGGGCCGCAAGTCGACGTTCGACGTGCCGCCATCGGCAAGCGCCGCGACGTCATCGGTGAACCCGCTGGTGGGGTTGTTGAAGAAGATGCTGTTCTTGATGAACGACTCGTTGTTGGTGAATGACGCTGCGGTACCCGACGACTCGATCTGAACGCCCAGGCTGCCGAACCCGGTGACGATCACATTCGCAAGCTTCGCGGCCGTGTTGCGACGCAGGTGGATCCCCCGGTTGTTGTTGCCGTCCTCAGTCGCTGGCGGGCTGAGCGACCGACCAATCAACGTCGCGTTCCAGACTTCGGGATTCGAGCGGGGCAGGTTGTTCGAACCGGTCGCATCGTTGTCCGCCTCGATGCCGCTGGCGCCGTGCGCGGGCTCCTGCATCACGATCAAAAACTGCGCTTTGCCCGACCAGCCGTTGTCCCAGTCGAGGCCGTCGTCTTCCATCCGGCTGATCACCGTGTGCTTCAAGTTGGCGGCGCCGCCGAAGAACTCGATGCCGTCATCGAGGCCGAGGTGCACTTGTACGAAGTCGAGGTTGGTGCCGCTGCCGCACGCGCCAAGGGTGATGCTGTTGAGCTCATTGTTGGGCGCGAGGCGGTAACCGGCGAACTCGACCCGCACGTATTTCAGCGTTCCGCAGCTCCACGCTTCATCCTGCCCACCGTAAAGCGTCTTGGTGCCCGAGGCTGGAAAGCCTTCGATGAAGCTCTCGCCTCCCGCCGTGCCACCATCGCTGGTCGCCGCAAAGTTCGCTTTTCCACGGCCAAGCAGCACCAAGCCTCCCCAGTCACCGCGATCCCGATCGCCCACCGGCTTGTTGCTGGTGAAGACGATGGGAGCGGCCGCAGTGCCGACCGCCTCGATCCTGCCGGTGCGGGTCACGACGATCGAAGTGCCTTCCTTGCCTTTCACAGTGACGCCCGGCTCGACGGTGAGGCTCACCACCGGCGCGTTCAAGTCGCCGGCTGTATTGCCGACGTAGATGTGGCCATCGAGCAGGTACGTATTGCCCGACTTCCAAGTGGTGTTCTCGATGATGTTCGCGCTGACGGTGATCGTCTGGGCCGAGGCGCCCCCTCCTGATCCACCCGTTCCTCCACCGGCGGCGATGCCTCCGGTGCCCCCGCCCCCACCCCC
>JANOHG010000936.1:0-5059 GCA_031406375.1 Archangiaceae bacterium
CTCGGTCATTGCTTACGCGATCCAAAACCCTGGGAAGGTCGCGGTCCTACTTGATCGACGTGCACTATTCCGCGGCATCGAGGAACTGCGTGGTCGAGTTCTTAGTCTCCACGGATTCCTTGGCGTCCTCGTCGCAGATCATGGACTTGCCCAGGTTGAGGCGAACAAGGTTGCTAAGGATTTCTGCGTTCGCAATGTGCCATCACGGTCGCCTCTTTGGTGGCAATGACGCCTGCCGCTCGAGCTCATCCAATCCACCAGGGGAAGGGGTCACGAAGTGGCGGGGGCATCTGCGGTCAGGTAATCGGGGGTGCATCAACCCCGTGTGGACTGCAGCTCAGATCCGACTTCGTTTGACAGTCGAGGTTGGGCAGACCGGAATTTTGGTGGCCATCTCGCACGGGTACTTCAGCGTGCCGTCGTCGCTGAAGAACTCGGTGATGCGGCCTCCGCACCGGTCTCCGCTGGAGCTCGTGAACGGGCGGCGCGGCGGCGCAATTGGCGGATCTCGCTGACCGCCGCAAGTGGATCAGCTTGAGGCCGGCGCCAATGCCACTGGTAACCGAGAGTTTGTCCCTGCGTTGCGCGCTTCTCAGTACGCGCATCCGCAGGAGGGAGCGGGACGTTTGCTGCACGCATCACCCCCGTGCTGCGCGGTTGAAGGGCTCGAGGTGGTGTGGCCGACCGGGCACGTGATTCGTATGGGAGCTGGCTACTTGAAAGCTGTCTTCTTGGCGCTGGAGGCAACGTGTTGCCCTCGGGGATGAGGGTGCTGGTCTGCACGGCGCGTCAAGACATGCGCAAGAGCTTCGACACGCTGGCTGCTGTGGTGAGTGGTCAACTGAATGAGTCGCCGCAGAGCGGCACGCTGTACGTCCTCGCTCGGCTCTTCCGGCCCAACCCGCGCGGCTGCCACTTCACCCACGCCTACGAAAAGGTCGTTCATCTCTCCTTGAAGTAGCTGCTGATCCTGATCCGAGCGCGTCGACCGACAGCCGGCTCTCGATGAGCTGTGGAGCTCGGTGGCACTGAAACTCGTTTCAGCAAATCGGCGGCGGCCGAACGTAGGGAAGCTGTGCGTACTTTTTCCTTCGGGGTGATGCTCCTGTTGGCAGGTGGTTGCACGGGGTCGATCCAGGCGGGGTCGATCCAGGAGCAGGTGCCCTCAGACGGGGGAATCCAGGGCGCCGACGCAGGGATGTCGGGAACGGACGCGGGGATCCTTCGGCCCGACGCCGGCGAGCCTGTCGATGCAGGCCCAATCGAGGTTCGCGATGCAGGCGCCGTGGCCTGCCCGGCGCACGCCGTCTTCTGCGAGAGCTTCGAGTCGGGCGCGCTCGATTCCAAAATCTGGACCGCGCGGGAAAGCGCCGGTGCGGTGACGGTCGATGCCACCCAGGGGCTGGATGGCACCCACGCGCTGCACGTCAAGTTGGGCACGGTCTACGGGCTCAGTGGCTCGCAGGTCGCTGCACTGACCAAAGGCATTCCCGCACCCAGCGACCGGCTCTACATGCGCGCGTTCCTGCGATTCGGTGACCTCAAGTTGCCCGGCTACCACCCGAACCTGATCTCGGTGGTTGGCCCGGACTACAAGCTCAGCGAGTGGCCGATTCACAGCCGGTGGTCGTTCGGCTCGTTCCTCGGAGAGGTTTCGATCAACGCCTTCGGCAAGGGGCTCGACGGCGGGAAGCTGTGGACCGAGATGGGCAACATGTTCACCAACCCGGACGGCGATTCCACCCCGGCGACCGAACACCAGCTCAAAGCAGGCGAGTGGTTCTGCGTCGAGTTGATGGGCTTCGGCGATCACCAGGGGCCAGGCGACTTGAGCCACGACGCCGAGGAAAACCGTGCGTGGATCAACGGCGTCGAAATTCCCGAGATGTACGGAAACGACGCGCGCTGGAAGCCGTGGGGCGCGGCGGAGCACTGGTCTCCTCCGTACGATGGGTCCATCTGGGAATTCGGCATCGACGGCGCGTACGCGAGCACCCCGACGCAAGACATCTGGTTCGATGCGATCGCTTTCAGCGGTCAGCGCATCGGCTGCGCTCGCTAGCAGGGGCTGGCAGAGCTCTCGTGCCCAGGCACCAACAAATTCATCCGCCCGCGCGTATCCAGACCATGCGACCTCAATTGCTGGCGGTGTGGGTCCTCGGCGCGTGTGCGGTCGGGTGCGTCGGGGCGGGGTTTGATCAAGATGCGGGCACCAGCGATGCGGGCACCAGCGATGCGGGCGCCAACGACGCAGGCCGCTCGGACGCGGGCATCACCGCCGATGCGGGCACCCCCGCCGACGCCGGCAACAACGCCATCACCGTGACCATCAGCCCGAAGACGGCCTCGGTCGCGCTGACCGGTTCGCGAAGCTTCACCTGCAGCGTCTCGAACACCGCCAACACCGCCTGCACCTGGAACGTGGTGACGCCGGGTGGAGGCACCATCACCAGCGCCGGGCTCTACACCGCGCCCGCCACCGGGAGCACCGCTCAGGTGTCGGCCACCAGCGTCGCCGACCCTTCGAAGAGCGACACCGCCACCATCGGCCTGGTTGCGCCCTGCTCAGGCCTCGCGGGCCAGGTGGGCGTTTGGCAGAACATTTCGCCCCCGGCGTTTTCCAGCCCTTCCAACGTCGAAGCCATCGCCGTCGTCGTCAACCCGCTCACCGGCACAGTCTTCGCGACGGCGTCGAACTGGACGAACGGCGGCAACCCGCAATCCAGCAGTGGCATCCTCAGGTCCAATGACTGCGGTGCCACCTGGGCGGTGGCGAACGACCAGACGCCGGGCTCGAACAGCGCCAGGCTCTCGACCGGAAACGTGTGGGGGATGGTGATCGACTCCGACGTTCCCTCGACGATGTACGCCGTCAATGGCTACGGCGAGCTGCCCACCATTCACAAATCCACCGATCACGGGGTGCACTGGATCGCGCTCGACCCCGACCCAACCAAGAGAGTCAGCGGCACCTTCGTGCAAGCGATTGGCATGAACCCGCGCAATCACCAACATCTGGCCGTCACCTTTCACCTCGGGTGCGGCACGGCGGCTCCCTTCTCGTGGTGTTTCTCGTATTCGAAAAACGGAGGCACCACCTGGACCGTGTTCGACGGGCCGACCTCGATTCCTCACTGGGACATTCCAACCGCCGGTTGGGTCGAAGGCACCTCGATTGCCGTGCTCGGCACCGACAGTTACCTCATCCAGTCCGCGGCGGGCCTTTGGTAAACCGGCAACACCGCAGGCGCGATCCTCACCAGCGCTCCGGCCCCGGGCCACGATCCTCCGTTCGAAATTTACCAGGCGCCGTCACTGCCCGTGCCGCAGCCTCGGTTGCCATACCTGACCTCGCTGAGCCCTGCAGTGAAGATGCTGCCGAACACACCCCAGGCGAACCTGTTCGTCGACGACGGCGTGAACATCTACGCGGCGGCCAACGGCCCAAAGCCGTTCTGGAAGGCGCCCTTGACCAACCCCACAACGTGGACCCAGGCGCCGCAGGTCGCGCTTCCGGGGCAGCTCGACTTGCTGGAGAAGCTCGCGAGCCCGAAGTTCACCTGGCCTGCGTACGCCTGGGTCAGCTTACGAATCGCGCAGCGCGCGTCGCCGATTCGGTTGTGCTCGTAGCCGCACGAGTTCGTGCCGGAGACGATGGCCGTCGCCATCGAGCTCGAGGTGTCGACGAGGATCATGAAGTACGGCTTCGACGGTGCAGGCCACTGCGCTGGATCCGGTGAGAGGCACGATGTGGGTTCGGCGGCCGACGCGGTGGTGGCGCAAAGAACGGCGGCGAGCAACATCAGTCGCGTCGGCAAGATGATCCTTGGATGAGGGTCACAGACAGCGGCGAACAGTACCTTGGTGGGTGTGCCTGAAGCCCGAGCTTCGGTGACGGACTGATGGCCTGAGCCGACACATTGACGTAGGCCGCACCCGACAATTCGGAACCGCTTCGCTCTCCGCCCCAGCGAGAGCTGATTGGAACGCCTGCTGCACAACCATTGGCATGCGAAATACGACCGTCTTCGTAATGCTGTCCTTCATTGCGCTTGGTTGCTCGGATGGGCGGGACGAGCCGCCCGAACCTTGGGTCAAGGAACTCAGCAATGGCCCTCACTCCAAACTGGTGAAATCGATCTCCGTCGACGGGTTTGGCAGCACAGTCATCGCGGGTGTTTTTGATGCCGAGTTTGCCATCGACACCCACAGCTATCCGTCGCGTCCCGCCAATGCGCAAAACCTGTTCGTCGCAAAGGTGGATGCGAACGCTGACCTCTTGTGGCTCCGGATTTTCGGCACCCAGCGGTCAGGGCGCATCACCGATGTGGGGATGGCAGCCGACTTCAACGGAGAGGTCGTCATCACTGGCTCTTCGAACGTGGCGCTCGACTTCGGAACCGCCGAGCCTGCCAGCGAAGGAGCATTCGTGACGCGGCTGTCGAAGAATGGAGATGTTTTATGGACCCGTCATCCCGGCAAAGACGCCACCTTCTCAGCCGTTGTGGTTCTCGACCCGAGCGGAAATGCCTTCCTTGCGGTCGACAAGCAAGGCTCGCTCTTCGTTGAGAAACTCAGCCCGAGGGGCGAGGTGCTGTTCTCGGTCCTCCAAGGGCTTGTCTTTGGCGCATCCTCACGCGAAAGAGCACCCACCGTGACTGGGCTGGCCCTCGACGAAGAAGGCAACCTCTTTGTGTCGGGGGGAATCTTCTCTTATCTCCAATGGGTCGATAAGCCGGACTTCACTGCTACGAGCCCTCAATTTGATGCGTTCGTCGCAAAATTCCGCGGAACCGATGGCGGTCTGATGTGGTCCCGCCGAATCGGGCCCTTCGCGAAGATCGTAGGCGGGGTTCGCGATCATCCTGTCACCGTTGCGGGGCTCGAGCTGGACGACGAAGGAAATCCAGTCATCGCAGGCACCGTTGTGAAAGATAAATTCGTTTTCGAGGCCTTTGTGTTGTTGGGGTATCGGGAAGAATCAGGGAGTCACTACCGGTTGATGTCAGGGGTGCGTGAGAGGGTCGCTGCATGGACAAGCTCGCGGAATTCCCGAGGA
>JANOHG010000500.1:0-5154 GCA_031406375.1 Archangiaceae bacterium
GGTCTGCACGCCACCGTTGGCTTCCAGCGTTCCATGGGCCACCTCCGAGAGGAGGTGACCTGATCACGCATGTGCCAACTTCGTCGATCCGTCTCGTAAGTGATCGACTTTGTTGGGGCGGATTCCTGATCGGCGCTCTAGATGACTTCGAGGTGGCCTCGCGGCTCTCCTTCTTGCTGTGGGGTTCAATGCCAGATGAGGCTCTGCTACAGACGGCCGCGAAGGGCGAGCTGAAGACGTCGCAGCAGGTGGCGCAGCAGGCGAAGCGAATGCTCGACGCGTCTTACACGCGCGCGCAGGTGGTCGACTTTCATCGACAGTGGCTCGACTTCAATCGCATTCACAACGTAGGCAAAGCAGCCGCGGTGTTCCCGAGCTGGAACGCCGCCATCCCAGAATTGATGGAAACCGAGTCCGAACGCTTCGTCGAACAGGTGGTCTTCGACGGCGAAGGCACCTGGGATGCACTGCTGTCGGCTCCGTACTCGATGATGAACCGCACGCTGGCTGACTTCTATCAGTTGCCGCACCCCAACGAAGATGGGGGCACCTTTGCCAAGACAGCCTTTGACCCGCTGCAGCGCGCAGGGCTGTTGAGTCAGGGCGCCTTGCTCGCGGTCAACGCCCACACCAACCAGACGTCACCCGTGCACCGCGGCAAGCTCATCCGCGAGTCGTTCTTCTGCGAGGTCCTGGGCGCACCGCCACCCGAAGTGATGATTACGGTGCCCGAACCGAAACCAGGCAGTACGGCACGCGAACGCTTCGCGCTGCACTCAGACAACGCCTCGTGCCGTGGCTGTCATCGAATGATGGATCCGCTCGGCTTCGGCTTCGAGCGCCTCGATGGCGTTGGCATTCACCGACAAACAGAAAGCGGCAATGCCATCGACGACAGCGGAGAAGTCTTCGGCACCGACGTGCCCGGGTCCTTTCAGGGCGTACGCGGACTGGCGAACAAGCTGCGAGACAGCAAACAGGCGCGTCGCTGCTACGTGAAGCAGTGGTTTCGCTTTGCC
Organism: Archangiaceae bacterium; assembly: GCA_031406375.1. GTDB lineage: Bacteria > Myxococcota > Myxococcia > Myxococcales > Myxococcaceae > JAGSPQ01. The sequence continues at coordinate 1,020 of JANOHG010000500.1, forward strand.
TACGGCCGCGGCGAGCTGCCGGAAGATGCCTGCTCGCTCGAGCGAATCGACACCGCCTTCGAGCGAGACGGGCGCGACATCAAGAAGCTCATCCTCTCGCTGACGCAAACTGACGCGTTTCTCTACCGCCAAAGCAGGCAGACGCCGTGACCGTCAAATTGTCACGTCGGCTGCTGCTCCGTGGAACAGGAGGCGCCGCGTTCTCGCTTCCCCTGTTTCACAGCCTGGGCTGTGTCGATTCTGCTCTTCGGCCCGAGCAGGCAGCGAAAGCGGTGTCGAAACAGGCGCTCACCTTTCCGAAACGAATCATCTTTTTCTACGTACCCAATGGAAACCTCTTCCTCCCGAGCTCGATGGATTTTTCCGGTTCGGTGCTCGAGCCGCTAACGCCGTTCAAGCAAAAGATGGTCGTGGTCAAAGGGCTCGATCTTCTCGCGAACGACATCGGCCCTGGCGAACCGCATCAACAGGGAATGGCATTGCTTACGGGTCAGAAGCTGAACACTGGCAGCCAAGTGGGAGGCGACGGCTCACTGTCTGGGTGGGCATCGAACCTGTCGGTGGACCAGGCGATCGCCAACGTCATCGGAATTGGCACGCGGTTCAAGACTCTGAATGTCGGGGTTCAGTCCACCCAGTACGGCGGCACTGAGGTGCGCACCGTGCTCAGCTATCTGGGCAACGACCAGCCCGTCGCCAACGAGACGAGCCCTTGGGCACTTTACGAGCGGGTGTTCTCTCAGCTCGGCACCGACCTCGTTGCACTCGGCCGTGAGCGGCGCCGCCGGCACGCTGCAATCGACCTCGTCAAAGACCGCTTCGCGCGGCTCGCGCCGAAGCTGTCGGCAGACGACCGTCAAAAGCTCGAGAAACACCTCACCTCGGTGCGCGACGTCGAGTTGCGACTCGACAACCCGGCAGGAACCCTTGGCAGCGCGTGCAGCCAGCCTGCGCTTGGCACAGCCATCAACCTCAGTGACCCTGCCAACTACGCGGTGCTCGGAAAGCTGCAAATGGACCTGGTGTCGATGGCGCTGTCTTGCGATCTCACTCGGGTGGTGACGCTTCAGTGGTCGGCCTCGACCAACAATCGACCCTACCCGTTCCTCGAGTACGACGACGGCACTGGACCAAAGCCGATTCTCGACGATGAGCACATTCTGGGACACCAACCCGACAGCGACGTTCATGCGTGGGGAAAGCTCGCCGTGATTCGTCGCTGGTACATGGATCAACTCGCGTACCTGCTCACGAGGCTCAACTCAGTGGCGGAAGGCAACGGAACGCTGCTCGACAACACCGTGGTCGTACTCTGCACCGAGATAGCGAAAGGCAATACGCACAGCCACAAGGACGCTCCGTTTCTGCTGTGCGGAGGCGCCGGCGGCGCGTGGCAAACCCATCGGCACCTCACCTTCTCGAATGACGTGCCGCACAACAACCTGCTTGTGTCGCTGCTTAACGCGATGGGGATTCCCGCCACCACCTTCGGAGACCCCGCGCACTGCACTGGGCCGCTGGCCGGGCTGATTTAGGTTCAAACCAAAGCGAGCAAGGTGCCACCGCGCTGCGAGGCCGCGAGGGTTCCGCATGCCGCTTGGATGTCTTTGCCGCCCGAGTACCTTCGAGCAATCGGCGCCTTCACCACTTGCAGATGATCGCGAAACGCAGCGAGCTCGAAGGCGTCAGGCGGCTGGTACTTTCCAGTTGGATCCGTCACGTCGATCAGATCAATCTTCACTGGCACGCCTTCAAACGTTCTTGCCAGCGCCTCCGCATCCTCACGACCGGTGTTGAAACCCGAAATCATCACGTACGCGAGCATCGCCCGTTCACGGCGAGAAACGGCGTAGGCGCGAATCTCTTCCACCAACGTCGCCAGCGGCCACGTTTTCTCGACGGGCAGCACCTGCGCGCGCTTCTCGGCGATCGCCGAGGTGATGCTGAACGCGAGTCGATACGGCACCTCTTCGGCCATGTATCGGCGAATGCCGGGCACCCAGCCTGCGGTCGAGAAGGTGATGCTCTTCGACGAAATCGCAAGCCCAGCCGGGTGGCACATCACCCGCGCTGCCTTCGTCGACTCGACGTAGTTTAGCAGCGGCTCTCCCATGCCCATGAAGACCACCCCTCGCACGGGTCGGTCTGCCTCGGTTCGAATCTGGAGCACTTGATCAAGAATTTCCCACGCCTCGAGGTTGCGGCTGAAGCCCATTTTGCCGGTCATGCAGAAATCGCACGCCAGCGCGCAGCCGACCTGCGACGACACGCAGACGATGTATTTGTCTTCGAAGAGGGGGATCCGCACCGCCTCGAAGCGTCCACCCCGGGGTGACGTGAAGAGGTACTTGACGAAGCCGTCGGCGGCGCGACGACGTTCGATGATTTCCAATGAGGGCAGCTCGGCGTTCGCCTGGACCCAATCGCGCACTGCAGCGGGAACCTGCTTCGCGTTTCGAACCTCAGCCATGCTCTGCGCCTGGTGCGCGAACACCGATGCGAACAGCTTCAGCACCGCGACCCGGCTTGGGTTGATTGGAGCAAGCGCCGCGGTGAGGCCATCGAAGTCTTGTGTCTTGAGGTTGAGCAACGGCATCAAGCGGTGTGGGTATCAGCCTTTAAGCGCCACGCCCAGCCCAGGAAGGTTCGGCAACGTGTAGCGCGGACCCGCTGCCTGGTAGCCGCCCACGAACGGGTCCTCGGCAAGGAGCCAAGCGGTGTCGAGATCGCAAAACTCCACCCCACCGAGGGCCGCCGCAAGGTGCGCGGCGGCCGTCATCCCCAACCGGGTTTCGACCATTCCGCCCATCATCCGCGACATTCCGTGCGCACGCGCGGCGGCTCCGATGAAGAAGGCGTTCATCAGGCCTCCCGACTTGGCGATCTTGAGGTTCACGCCATCGGCGCCCTGAGCTTCTTTGAGCACGAAGAACTCGGCCAGCGACGTCACCGACTCATCGGCGAGCACGGGCACATCGAGCTCGGCTGCGACTTCTCGCAGCTCGTCGACGGTCCGACAGGGTTGCTCGAAGCACTCAAGGTGCGCGCCAAGACCAGCGGCGGCGTTGGCGTACCTAAGAGCGTTTGCCACCGTCAAGCCGCCGTTCGCGTCTGGCCGCCACGTCGCTTCGGGCACGGCTTGCACCAAACGCTCGAGCACCCAAAGATCCGCGTCAATCGACTTGCCGACCTTCACTTTGAACGCGGTGAAACCAAGCGCACGCCATCCGAGCGCAAGCTCAACCATGCGCTCGGGTGGAAGAATCGGAAGCGTCATGTCCGTCACCAGCGCCAAAGCTGCGCCGCCACCTCCAAGCCAACGCCACAGCGGCAACCCGTCGAGCCTCGCCCACGCATCGAGTACGGCCATCTCGATTCCTGCTCGCGCAACGGGCGTTTGCTCGAGCACGAGAGTCAGCGCTGTCACCATTTGGGCGAGGTCACCAAAGCGATGGCCGATCAGTTTCGGCGAAGCTGCCGCCACTGCCGCCAACGCATCTGGCTGATCTTCGCGCGTGACGGGCGGCAAGCAGGCGCCTTCGCCGAGGCCCGTCTGGCGGTTCCCCTCATCATCGAGCAGCGTCACCCGGACCAGGACACTGCGCGTCGCCTGCACCTGGCCGGTCGCGATCACGAACGGATCCACCGTCGGCACCGAAAGCGCCTCGACGGTGATGGATTCGACCTGGACTGGCTTCATTCGACAAGCATCGAAGCCAACGACCGAAAAAGCCCGCCTTTCCTCGTCGGAAGGCGGGCAGACATTTCGGCTCAAACGTTCGCTACGGAAAGAAGCCGGCGTCGAACGTGATTGGGTTGACGTCGATAAGGCCCTTGTCCTCAGTGGAGGTCGGGAAGTTGTTCCCCGCAGTCTGGGTGAGGATCAGGTCACGTGCAAACACCGTGAGCTCCGTGCTCGCTCCTCCCCCCGCGCCACCTCCCGTTGCTCCCCCGGTGCCACCTCCCGTTGCTCCCCCGGTGCCACCTCCCTTGCCGCCGCCTCCTCCATCCACTGCGCCGCTGTTGTCAGGGCACCCGAAGGTGACCAGCGACAGTGCCAGTATGCTGCCAAGGAATAGTCTCCTCATGATCAGGTCCCATCGCCCTTGGCGCCCGGATTTGGAGGCTTCAGATA
>JANOHG010000999.1:0-4729 GCA_031406375.1 Archangiaceae bacterium
AGCCGTTCTTCACCACCAAAGAGCCGGGCGTAGGAACTGGCCTCGGCCTCGCTGTCGTTCACGGAATCGTCCATGCCCACCGCGGTTCAGTGGCCGTCAGCAGTTCGTTGGGAAAAGGCACCACCTTGGAGGTCTTCTTGCCATCACTCACAATCGAAAAGTCGCACGCCAAGCAGCCAGGTCACGGAGAGCACGTGATGCTGGTGGATGATCAGCCCAATGTTGCCCGAGCCACCGCGATCGTCTTCGAGCAACTGGGCTACCACACAACCGTGTTCACGGACCCCCGGGAGGCACTGGCGGCGTTCCAGAAAACCCCGCAACAGTTCGACCTGATGATGACCGATTTGTCGATGCCGCAGATGAGCGGCAGCGAGTTGGCGTTCGCGGTGCACGAGTTGCGTGCCGAGCTTCCTGTCATCGTCACCAGCGGCCGCGATGTGACCGACGAAGACCGCCAGGCGCTCGGAGTCCACACCGTGCTGCAAAAACCCTGGCGGGTGGAAGACGCGGTCGAAGCACTTCGCCGCGTGCTGCCACACAGCTGATCTTCAGTCTGCACTGTCGCATGGTGCGGTTTCACGAGGGTCAGGCTTTCAGCCCCGCGAGCGCAAGCCCAGGAACCTTCAGCCACGAAGGATCCATCTCGAAGTCTGTCAACCGGCGACCCAACACGTGCCGTGAACGGTGACCCGGAAACCACGGCCAAACCGGAAAAGCCGTCACCGGAGCGCGCATCACCATCTTCTCGATTCCCTCGAGGAGGAAAGTGTTGTGGACCCAGCCCAACCCCGACTGAATGTCCTGCAACGTGCTGCTGGGATGCCCACCCCATGGAGCAGTTCCAAGGCCGAAGACCACTCCGCCCCAGGTGTTGATGACAACCGCGCCATACTTCAGGTCAGCAATCGCCTTTTCGACCGCTGCCTTCCCCGCGGGGTCCTCCAGTGTCGACGGGTGGACAATCAGCGTCGCGCAAAGCGTGCCCCACACCTTCTCGTTTACGAATTTTACCGCGTCTTCTAGGAAGCCCGCGGCGTCAGGCTTGTCAAAGCTCGTCTCGGAAAGAACGGTGCACCACGGCTCCTGAGACCAGACGCGATCCTTCGAGTCGGTCGGATCCAGGCCCGAAATGATTGCGTACGGCAACTGACCTGGCTTCGCCTGGCCAATCAGCTTCACGTTGTTGCGACCCTCGGTGAACTGCTTCCAGCGCTGCTCGGCCCCCGGGTAGTAGGCGGTGCGAACTTCCGCTTGGCCGATGTTCTTCTCGATCAGCTCCATCAAGCGCGCGCGCCCCGACCACGACTTGCTGGTGACGAGCAGCTTCGCGGAATTGCAGTTGAAAGAAGCGTTGTTGCAGACCTGCCCCGCGATGTTGCCCGCCTGAAACTCAAGGCTGCTCTCGTCCCAAGCGCCAGGCACCACAATCACCGGAGAGATGTTGCCAAGCTCGCTGGAAATCGCCTTTTTCAATACGGGCTCGTTGCGTGCCCGACGGGCCGCACTGTCAGGCTCGATGCCCCACACGATTGCGTCGTGCGTCTTGTCCGAGCCGGTGATGTGGATTTCATCGATGCCCGCATGCTGCGCGAGGTAGGCGCCTTCTTCCGCGCCGCCGTAGACCACGGCGAGAAACCCGCGCGCCACCAACGGTTGAAACGCGCGTTCAATCAGCGGCCCGAGGTATGCGTTGACGGGGTTCATCTTGAGGACACAAGCAGCGCCTTCGACGAACATCTTCGAAACGACGTCTGTAGGAGGAATCGCGTTCACATTTCCCGCGCCGAGCACCAGGCACACCCTGCCCTGATGCGGCTTCTTGAAGAAGCTCGCCTGATGGTCCTTCAGGTTTTCCCGGGTAATCCCCTTCTGCATGTAGACCTCGCCCACGTGCTTGGCGAGCATGGTCGCGTCGATGCTGTTGGTCGGAAACACTTTCACTGCGATGCGTCCATCAGCAAGGTCTCGAATGTCCGACGGCTTGATGCGGGGCGCGCCGTACTGCTTGACCTCACGCAACGCTTCTTCGGTGAGGCGGATGACCCGGATGGTGACCATCGGGCCGGCCAACCATTCTTCCCCCGAAGTAGAAGTGTTGAAATCGATTCCCTTCGCAGCACACGAGAGCCTCACGCTTTCTTCAGCGATCTCCCGGTAACCCAGCCGAAGCCGCTCGAGCAGAGCGATGCGCTCATCAATCGACAACCCAGCGAACTCCTTGCTCCCGGCGCGCACCTTCGCGATTGAAGCGTCGAGCTGGGGGAAAGGCATCGCAGGCGGAATCGAAACAGCGGCAGCTGACATGTTGGCCTCGGGTTTGGCTCAATAACGCACGCAGACCCTACTTCTGCGCCTGACTTGAAGTCACTGAAGCCGACGGAGCGCTTCGGTGGCCTCGCTCTTCGAGTTGCAACCGATGAAGAGGACCTTTTCGACGTCGTCAGCCCCCCCGTTCGCAGCCAGTGCTTCGACGCTCTCTTTCGCGCGGACGAGCTTCAGTTCACCCACCGCCTCGAGACCCGCGACGCGCCACTCGCAGCGTCGGTGGCCGAGCAGGGAAATCAGGCGATCCTCGGCGGGCTTGCTGCCCTGCTTCACTGCCGACCGGTAGTGTCGAACAGCGCCGGTGTCATCGCGGGCTTCTTGCAAACGGCCGCTCCAGTACTGCTGGACAGCGAGATTTTTTTCTTCCGCGAGCAGCTTGAGAACCGTTTCGATCCGAGCGTTCTTCTCGGCAGGAACAGACGCTTCGACCGCGGCGACCGCCCGCTCGAGGGGCGAGGTCGAAAGCCAACGCACTGTGAAGACCACCAGAATCAAAGCGACCACCCCAACCGCGATGGGCATAAGCCGTCGGGCGACCTTGATCGAACGGGCACCGTCAAGTGTGCTCATCTCGTGCACCGCGCGCTTCACCAGCACTTCTCCGCCATGCATCGCCCTGGCGGTCAACGCGGCGGCCTTCGCACTGAGCTCCGCACCACTGCCATCGGGCATCTTCGACAGGCCCAGGTTCCCGTAGGGGGGCGCGTCGTCTCCCGGCGCGGGAACAGCGCTGCCCGAAACCAGCGGCGCGACCCGATAAGGCGCGTGCGGCACCTTGAAGACACGGATCTTCCCCGGAATTCCTTTGAGGGCAAACAAACCGACTTCTTCTGATGGGACTTCGGCCTTGTTCATCGCCAGGTACACCGACTCGGTGAGGTAGACCTCGCCCGCGTCGGCCAGACCTTCGACCCGCGCGGCGATGTTTACCGGCTCGCCGAAGACGTCGTTGTGCTCGAGCCGAACCTCGCCGCAGTTAATCGCGACCCGCACTTCGATTCGATCATCTTCTGAACGGGTGCGATTGTGCGCCCACAGCTTGTCCTGAAGCGCGACGCCTGCGAGCACGGCCTGCGTGGGCGACTCGAAAGTGACAAGGAACGCATCACCAATCTCTTTGATGATCTTTCCGTGAAACGCCCGGAACACAGGTGCAAGCAACGAGTTGTGGGTGCGCAGCAGTGTCTGGTTCTGCTCGAGAGTCTGCCGACTGGTGCGTTCGGTGAAGCCTTTGATGTCGGTGAAGACGATCGCGAGGTTGGCTGTTTTCATAAATCAGCGCTCAAAGTCGAAGCCCACGCCTGCGCCTGCGCAGACGTCTCGCACAAGAGTCCCATTGGGTTGCGCAAAGAAGACGGTGCCACCTGCACCCATCACGTAAAACGAGGAAAAGATGCGCAGGCGCACCTCGCTGGTCACGGCGTAGCGCGGCACCTTTCCCAGTCCGGTGACGGTGAAGCGGCTGCTCGCAACGAGGCGGTGGCCGATGAGTTCCAACGCCAAGACGGCATCGACATCGGTTCGGCCCCAGGTGAAATGCTCGGCAGCGAGGTCGAATGAGACGGCGGTGCCGCTGGCAACGTGAAGCTCACCAGCGAAGCTGAAGCCGTCTGGCAGCTGCTCGGCGGCGCGCGACGGCCCGGAGAAGCCGGTGCCTGCAAAGCGGGCGAGCTCATACCCAGGGCCGATGAAGCCCTGACGAAACCCCGACTGCTGTTTGCGAAGCTCGAACTTGCCGCCCATCGAGAAGCCGCCGACAAGCATCGCGTCGATTGCGAAACCGGCCAGCAGGCCCACGTCCGCTGTGAGGTCCAGTGCGTCGGCGCTGCGCGCGCCCACCCCCGCGAGCAGCATGATTCGGGTGTGGGCGCTGCGGTAGACGACAGCATCGACATCGAGCTGGAACAGGCTCACTGCGGCCGCGACGTACCCGGCCCGGCCTGCGTCGTGGGCGGCCGAGAACGCGAGGTGAAAGCGGTCGTAGACGCCCTCGGTGCTTCCGAAGATGCGCCCGATGTCCGCAGAGAGCTCACCTGCAAAAATGCGCGCGCCAAGGATGTCGCTTGCGAAGAGCTCAGCGCGAAACGCCCGATGGCCGATGCCCAGCGTGGCTCCAGCCGGGTGGTAGTCGGGGTTGTCTTGGTTCGAGTAGCGCGAGATGAGGTGGCCCAGGCCGAGTGTCTTCTTTCGCACCGCGCCGGCTTGTATCCAGAACGCAGTGTCGGGTTGGCTGACCTTGAGCGAACGAAGAATCTGCCCGAAGTCCGACGTTTCGTCCCAATCTGCGCGACGGAGGATTCCTCCTATGTCTCTTGAACGTTCTTCTGGTGGGTTGTCGGCGATTCGAAAGCGGAACTCGGCGCCTGCCTCAATCGCAAGACCGTCGCCGATGGCGATGCCG
>JANOHG010001002.1:0-3620 GCA_031406375.1 Archangiaceae bacterium
GCTGGATGCCGCGAAGAGGATCGAACTCGGTGATCTTCTCCACCGTATCGCCGAAGAATTCGACCCTCAGCGCACGCTCTTCCTCGTAAATCGGAAACACTTCCACGACGTCGCCGCGCACCCGAAACGTGCCGCGGTGAAAGTCAGCATCGTTACGGGCGTACTGGCACTCGACCAGGCGCTTGATGAACGCGTCCCGCCCGACTTCTTCCCCCACCGTCGCGCGCACCGCCATCTCGAGGTACACCTTCGCCGTGCCCAGGCCGTAGATGCACGACACCGACGCGACAATCACCACGTCGTCTCGCGTCCGCAACGAGTGGGTCGCCGAATGGCGCATCCGCTCGATTTCTTCGTTAATCGACGAGTCCTTCTCGATGTACGTGTCGGACGACGGCACGTACGCCTCGGGTTGGTAGTAGTCGTAGTAGCTGACGAAGTACTCGACTGCGTTGTTTGGAAAGAGGTCCTTGAATTCCGAGTACAGCTGAGCGGCGAGCGTCTTGTTGTGGGCGATCACCAGTGATGGTCGCTGGGTATTCGCAATGACGTTCGCCATCGTAAACGTCTTGCCGCTGCCAGTGACGCCCAACAGCACCTGATGCGGATCTCCACGCCTGACCCCTTCGGTCAGCTCGCCGATCGCCCGGGGTTGATCGCCTTGCGGCCGGTACTCGCTGACAAGTTCGAAAGCGCCCATGGCCGAATTGTCTAGCAAGCGGCCAGCAAAGGCGCACGTCTGTTCAGTGGTTCCCTACTTCGCACTGCCCGCGGCGACCGCCTCAAGCGCCTTTTGCCTCGGCGCTTCAAACTCGTCACCCTTGTTCCAGGAAGGCATCCTGGGCGCGTTGGCAACCTCGAGCCCCAGCTGAAAATAGAGCGTCACATCTTCGACGGCTCCACTCAGGTCCCAATCGCGAAGCAGCTGATCCGACGGCTGGTGGTAGTGCTTTTCTTCCCACTCTTCGCGCATCTTCTTGCCCCAGCCGTCGGGCTTTCCGAGGTAGTCGTTGCCACTGGAAAAGTAAGCAGCGGGGACGCCCAACTTGGCGAAGTTGAATTGATCCGAGCGGTAGAAAAAGCCGCGATCTGACAGCTCATCGGGCTTCACCACCCGATTCTGTGCCTTAGCGAACTTGGCAATCGCCTGATCGACGGTCGACTTACCCAAACCAATCACGCTGACGTCCTTCGTGCGCCCCCAGATGTTGACGCCGTCGATGTTGATGTCGATCGCCATCTGGCCCACGTGGACGGGAGGATGTTCGACAAGGTACTGCGAACCGAGCAGGCCTTGTTCCTCTGCGGCGACGGCGGCAAACAGAATCGACCGTTTGGGAGCTTTACTCAACGAGGTCATCGCACGCGCGATGGCGAGCATCGCGGCGACGCCTGAGGCGTTGTCGACGGCTCCATTGTAGATGTCATCCTCACCGGGCTTTCCTCCTGCTTTGCGGCCCAGGTGATCGTGGTGCGCGGTGTAGACGACCCACTCTTTGCTCAGCTTCGGATCTGAGCCGGGAAGAATTGCCAGCACATTTGAAGTGGACTTCTTCTGTACGGTGCTCTTGAACGAGGTCGAGACGGTGACGCCCAACGGCACCGGCTTGAAGTCCCTTGTGACCGCCGCTTTGCGCAACGCCTCGAGATCGTAGCCACCCAGAGCAACCAGCTTTTGGGTCGCGTCTTCGGTGGTCCACGCTTTCATTTGCAAAGGCACCGGGTTGCTCGACGGAAGATCGAACTGTTCGCCCGCCCAGGACGTCTGAACCACCTGCCAGGGGTAGCCTGCTGATGCAGTGGTGTGAATGATGATGCAGCCTGCGGCGCCCAACTTCAGCGCCTTCTCGTATTTGTAGTCCCACCGGCCGTACCAGAGTCGCGTCCGGCCAGCGAACAACGCCGGGTCAGCTTCCGGATCGTTGTTCATCACAAGCAAGACCTTGCCCTTGACGTCCAGGCCCTTGAAATCGTCCCACTGGTACTCGGGTGCTTGAATGCCATAGCCGACGAACACGAGTTCTGCGTTGTCGAGCTTCGAGGCAGCAACCTGCGACCCGGCGACCGCGATGAATTCATCTGAATACTTCAGCGACAGCTTTTTTCCCCCGGCCCCAAGGAACGCGAGGGTGTCGGGGTTGCCGTTGACGCCGACGAGATCGAACTTCTGGAACCAAGCACCATCGGCGCCGGCCGGCTTCAAGCCCAGCACTTCGAACTGCGCAGCGATGTATTGCTGCGTGAGGAGATCTCCTGGGGTCGCTGGGCCTCGACCTTCGAGAAGATCCGACGCAAGGAACGCGACGTGCCCACGGAGCTGATCAGCGGTCAGCAGCTTGACGGCGTCTTTGTCGCTTCCCGCTGACGAAGCGAAGGAAGTCAGCCAAAGAATCAGGCAGATCGATTTGCGCATGGCTTCCGGCGTGTAACACGCGCGCACCCGGCCATCACTGCTTCGCGGCGTCCTTCTTCAGCACTTCCTTCTTGGCTTCCCCTTTTTGCAGCGGTACCGCCGCGTCCGCCGCCGTCCCTGCATCGACGGACTTCTCGAACCCAGGCTTGGGTTGAGGGTCGGGCCGAGGCTGCGGCGCCATCAGATTTCCGGTGGCTGAGGCTGCTCCACCGAGGAACGTGATCACAGCGGCACCACTGATTGACAACAGTTTACGAGCTTTCATCCCAGCACCTTCCAAGTTGTGCCTTGCGGCGTATCCATGATTTCGATTCCCATCGTTTTCAGCGCATCGCGAATCTTGTCAGAAGCGTTGAAGTCTTTGCTCTCGCGGGCGACTCGCCGGTCGGCCAACAATTCGTAGACCTTCGCCTGGTCGATTGCCCGCGCTTTTACCTGGCGGTCGCGGCGGCGCAGCAGCCACTGCGTTGGGTCGTCCTCGAACAACCCGAGCACGCTGGAGATCTGGGTGACCGCGCCACGCAGCGCGGTGAGCGTGCGTCCGATCAGCGGTTTGTCCTTCACGGGCGGCTTGTCGGTAAGCTCGTTAATATTCGCAAACAAGCCCGAAAGAATCCCGAGCGCTCCAGCGAAATTGAAGTCGTCATCCACGCAGGTCTCGAAGTCGCTGATCCACTTCGCAGGCTCGCAGTGCAGTGGCCCGCTGCCGAAGTCCTTCGAACGAACGCGATCGTCGACCTTTCGCAGCGACTCGTAGAAGTATTCCATCCGGCTTTCGGCGTCGTAGAGCGACTTTTCCGAGAAGACGAGCGGGCTTCGGTAGTGTGTTGAGAGGAAGAAATAGCGCAGCGCTTCCGCATCAATCTGGCCGAGCGCGTCGCGAAGCCGCAGCACGTTGCCGAGGCTCTTCGACATCTTCGCTCCGTCGAGCCCGTCGAGGAACCCGCCATGCATCCAAACATTGCAGAAGGTCTTCTTGAAGCCCGCCTCGCTCTGCGCGATCTCGTTTTCATGGTGAGGAAAGATCAGATCCAACGCGCCACCATGGAGATCGAAAGTCTCACCGAGATACTTCGACGCCATCGCTGAGCCGGTACTCATGCACGCGCGAAGTGCCCCATGCGCTAATGAGCAGATGATCGCCGTTCTGCAGCATCGCGTATGCCCCCGGCGCAACAGCGAACGATCGCGCCACCTTGCCGCTTTC
>JANOHG010001010.1:0-1891 GCA_031406375.1 Archangiaceae bacterium
CCGCAAAATGGACACCAGATCCTCCGACTTCTTGCCTGCCCGTTCGAACATCCGCTTTGACGTCGCACACGCCGTCACCACGCTCTGGCCTTCCGGCGAGACCTCGAGCGCCTGTCTGCGCGCGGTCTCGACTGATGCTTCCGGCATCGTACGTGGCAACAGCCCACCGCCACCCGAGCAGCCACCTTCGGCGCGCGCGCTTGGCGCTTCGACCACCGTACTCACCGCGCGGCGCAGCAGCGCGCGCGGCTCGTCGTATTGCCCCAACCCACGGCCGAGGTGACAGGCGTCGTGGTAACCGGCGGTCTCGTTCAGCGGCGGACGGATCGGCGCGTGAGGAAGGTTGTCGGCGAGAACTTCATAGAGCGTTCGAATTCGCGAGGGCAGCTTCACCTTGAACTTCGGGTACACAACGGCCAGGGTGTACGCACAGCCTGGATCCATCACCACCAGCTCAGGATAGTGCGCGAGGCTTTCGGCGAACGACCTCGCGTGCGCGGTGAACTGCTGATGCGCTCCGCCCGCATAAAGGGGGTAGCCGCAACAGCGGGCGCTCGCTTTGCACACCCCCATCGGAGCACCGAACGCGTTGGCGACCGCGAGCGCATCGTCGATCAACCCGGTGCGCTTGACCAAAGTCCCGCAGCCAGGAAACAGCGGGTGGCGCATCGGCGTCTGTGCCTTAAAGCGCTCGACGACTTCGCCCAGCCCCTGGCCAAAGGGATTTCCGGCCTGTGCAAAAGTGACCATCGTGGTCGCGGCACCCTGCGGCTGCGTTCCATCGGCGCGCGAAATCGATCGGGCGGCGAACAGCGCGTCTCCCACTTCGTTGTCATGTTTGCAGAAGCTCTTGCAGCGCCCGCAACCGGTGCAGGCGTGGACCGCGGTGCTGGCGCCTTCGTCCATTCGCCGCTGACCCAAGGCGACTTGATTGGCGGTGGTCATCTTTGCCCAGGTGCTGTGCGACTCGTTGTGCGTGGCCTCTGCGACGGGGCACGAGAAACGGCACACCTTGGGGCAATAGGTGCACATCGTCAGCGCATGAGAATGAGCTGCCAACGGTTGCGTCATGGTGCGCCTCCCAAAACCTGGCGGGGGTCGATTGCCGCTGCCAGAGCTGCCGAGGCCGCGTTCCACGGGCTTGCGCGATTCAGCGGCATCCCCTCGATTTCGCCGCGGGCGATCACGCTCGCCAACGCCAGGCGATGCAGTTGAAGTGGATGGCCTGCCGCCACCGCATCGAGAACCGCGTCCCAGGTTGCCTCGCGCTCGTCTGAAGCGACGCCGGTTGCATCGGGGGTGGAAGCTTCATTCGACAAGCGCCCAGTCGGCCGCCCGCCCACGTCGAACGCGCGTCGACCCACGGTGTCGAAGTCGCGCTCAACTGCGTCGGGCGTGCCCAGGCAGTTGAGCTCGACCTGGGCGCGATCCGAGCGCGTCTCGACCCGCAGCGACTCGAACCACGCGCCATCGGCCAGACACGCCATCGCCGCCGAGACGAAGGCCTCGGCCGAGGGAAAGCTGAACACCTGGGTGCGGCGCGCAGCAGCGAAAGGAAAGCACCGCACCACTGCCTCGGTAATCACGCCCAGCCGTCGTTGGCCGCCGAGCATCAGCGCGACAAGATCGGGCCCGGCAGCGCTGCGCGGGCTGGGATGCGAACGGTAGACCCGCCCGTCGGGCAGCACGGCGGTGATCGCCAGGCAGATGGGCTCGAGTCGACCTGCTCCGGGAATCGATCTCAGCCCAGCGTCCGGCCCTTCGAGAAACTCGGCCACAGTCAGCGCTTTGGCGCGCGGGGAAAGAGGGCCCAGCATCAGCTGGTGGGTCGAAAGCTGCTCGTCGAGTGCGCCCAGCGTCATTCCTGCGCCAACATCCACCGTGCCGCTCT
>JANOHG010001012.1:0-11718 GCA_031406375.1 Archangiaceae bacterium
ATTGGGCTCGGGTTCACCGCGACGAACGCCACCTGGTCGCGCGCGAGCCATCGGTCGGCGGTGTGGTGGTGGTGGAAGATTGCGTGCACCTGCGCAGGGTTGACGTCGAGCCACGAGAACAGGCAGCCCGGATCATCGAAGTTGAGCACCCGGCCGTCGGTCAGCTGAAGCTGCGACGCGAAGCCCTTTTCTCCAACGTGCATCCGGCAATGCGCGCATGACTCTTTGTCCCACGAGACGCTCACCACACCTTCGGGCAGCGCTTGGGCGCGAAGCAGCAGCCACCCGAAGCCCGCCGCGGCGACGAGCGCGATCGAAAGCCCCAGCGGCAGGCCCCAGTTCGCAGCGCGGCTGCGCGGATTCACCGAGAGTTCATTCACGATCTTTTTCCTCGTTCTCTTGGGCCCGCGCGAAGACCAGCTGCGCGGGCAGCGTCGGCAACCGATCCACAATCCGGGTGGCCGCCGGCGCCGCACCCTGACGCAGGAACTCTGACGCGGGCCCGTCGAAGGTGACCCGGCCTTCTTCCATCGCCACCACGTGCTCGGCCAGGTGCCGCAACTCTTCGGCCCGGTGCGAGCACAACACCAAAGTCACCTCGGAAGACAGGCCCGCGCACAACCCAAAGAACTGTTCGCGCGCGTGGGCATCGAGGCTGGCCGTCGGCTCATCCATCACCAGCAGCTTCGGTTGCGCTGCGAAAGCGATCGCCAACAGCAGCTTCTGCTTCATCCCCCCGGACAGGTTTCGAAACGGCTGGGCGTTGATCGCGTCGAGGTCGAGCTCGAGCGTTCGTGCTGTCGCCCGCACCGCTTCGACCTTGAGTCCACGGGTCAGCGTCACCAGTTGCACCACCTCGCGCACCGTCGCCCCGAGCGCTGGCGCCACCTGAGGCACGTAGGCCAGTTGGCGGGCGATCTCGACCCGATCGTCATAGGGCGACCGGCCGCCCAGCAGCACCGAGCCGCCGCAGTCGATCAGCCCGAGCAGCGCGCGGATCAACGTCGACTTGCCCGAGCCATTGGGCCCCACCAGAGCCAGCCGCCGACCTTGGGGCACGACCAGGTCGACGCCTCGCAGCGCGTGGATCTTTCCAAAGCGCTTGGTGGCTTGGATGATCTCAATTCGCATTCGACGTCTCCAACGGCTTCATTCGCGGGCGCGCGTCGCGCAGCACCGGCTTGGGGGCGAAGAGCGGGACGACGCGACCCGCCACCGAGACGAGCGCCAGCGCAGGCGTGCCGCGAAGAAAGGCGAGATCCGCGCTGCGCGACTCGAGCACGTTGCTCAAGTCCGACAGCTCGTAGGGGATGTCGCCGAACCCGTCGCGATCGAGGTCGTAACCGACGTAGTCGTCGAACGCGTTGCCTTGCCATTCGATGCCCATCGCGTCGCCGCCCGATTCCACCCGCACCTGCAGGTAGTTGTCGGCAAACGCGTTGTCCTTGAAGTGGTTGTCGTGGGTGCTCGAGAGGAAAGTCACCGCGACGTCGCCCAGCCGAACCTCGTTGCCTTCGAACAGGTTGCGGTCACCGACGTTCAGCGGCGAGTTGTCGAGGAAGAAGCCGATCGTGTTGTGGACGACCCGGTTGCCGCGCACCGTCAGGTTGCCCGATTCCTTCATCCCCAGGCCCATTCCGGCGGCTCCCGACGAATCGAGCAGCGTGTTGCGCTCGAGAACGAGGTCGCGGCTGTACATCACGAAGATTCCGACTTCGTTACCCAGGTACCGGCAGCCTTCGACGCGATTGCGATGGCTGTACATGAAGTGGGTCCCGTACCGGCCGTTGCGCACCTCGTTGTCCTTGAGGACGTTGCGACTCGAGTACCAGACGACCAGGTCGCGTGACTGCTCGACGAGGTTCGCCTCGATCACCGAGTCGTACGTTTCCCACAATCGAATCCCATCTCCGCGCACGCCAAGCGCGCTGCCGCCGATGCCGACCACGTGATTGCCCCGCACAGTCACCCGTTTGACCTGCTCGAGCAGGATCCCGAAGTTTGCGCGAAGGACGTGGACCCCTTCAATCTCGACATCCTCTGCCTTCTCGACCTTCACCGCGGCGTCGAGCTCATCGACGCGCGCGCCTGCTCCGTCGACGGTGACGCCGAGCAGGCGGGAACCGGAAGCAAGCTTCACCGTGGTGCCCTGCCCATTCGACCGGATCACCGCGTCACGCGCGCCCCAGACGGTGACTCTCGGCGGCACCTGCAGCGGGCCTGTGTAGACGCCCGCCTCGAGGCACAACGCCGAACCTTCCTGGGCTGCAGCCAACAGCGGCTGCAATGGTTGCTGCGGCGTCACCTTCGTGCAGACCTCCGGCCGCTGGGGAACCGCTCGCGGCGGGCGCTGCGCCCCGACCGACGCCGCAGGCGCGCAGCCGAACATCAGCAGCCACGCGAAGGCAGACGAGGCGCGCATCGGGCGCTTACTTCCCCTTCGGCTCGACGAGGAAGTAGCCGGCCATCTCGAGGTGCAGCGCCGAACAGAACTCGGTGCAGTACAGCGGGAAGACCCCCGCGCGGTCAGCGACGAACTCGATGTTCACGTGCTTGCCCGGCTCGAGCGACGCGTGGAGGTTGTACGAGTCGATGGTGAATCCGTGGGTCGCGTCATGCGCCTGCTCGAGGCTGGTGATGTGGAGCGCGATCTTGTCGCCCTCTTTGACGCGGATGATGTCCGGGGTGAAGTGGCTGCGAATCGCCGTCATATAGACGTGCACGGTGTCGCCCTTGCGCTCGATGCGTTCCTTGCCGCCCTCGACCGCGTAGGGATCTCTGGCCTTGGTGACCGGCTCCATTCCGGCTGGTTTGTAGATTTCAATCGGGGTGAGCTTGTCGGCTTTGATCATCTGCGCGTTGTGAGGCTCGCCGAGCGGCAGCGGCATGTCGTAAAGCAGCTGCATCTTTCCGCCGTTGGCGTCACCGGTGAGATCGATGAGCTGGAAGTTCTGCGGCAGCAGCGGGCCGACCGGGAGGAACCGATCAAGCGCCCACTTGTTCATCGCCACCAAGTATTTTCCATCGGGCTCGACGGTGTCGCCCTCGGCCGCAACGAGGTGGCCGATGTTGTAGCTGGTGGAGATTTTGTCGAGAAGCTTGAGGTCCTTCACGTTCCACTTCGCCACCTTGGTCTCGATGAACAGCGACGTGTAGGCGTTGCCGTCGCCATCGAATTGGGTGTGCAGCGGGCCAAGGCCAAGCTCGACCTGGCCGCGAATCGACTCGTCGAAGTCGAGAATCGGAACGCCGTACGGATCCTTGGCGGTGAACGTCTTCGCGTCGATCAGCGCCTTGATCTTCTTGAAGTTGAAAATGGTGGCGTGGGTGTCGAGTTTGCCGCCGACCACGATGTCTTCTCCGTCTGGAGTGACGTCGACGCCGTGCGGGCTCTTCGGCTCGGGCACGAAGTGCAGCAGCCCTTCGTCGATCGCCGTCTGCAGCGCGATCACCCGGATGCCCGAGATGAGCTTTGTCTTCCCCGCGGTGTTCGCGACCGCTTCGGCCTTTCTCCAGTTGATGACGTGCAAATAGTCGACGTCGTTCTTCGTCGAGCCCGACTCGAGCGGAGGATTGCCGTCGAGGATCCCGCCCGTCGCGCGCTCGGTGTTGATCGAGTTGCAGAACACCCAGCCATCCGAGCCGAGCTTGCCGCTGTCGGCGAGGTCTTGCATGTACGGAGGCAGCTCGATCGCGAACGACTGGTCGGGGACGATTCGCCCCTTGGCGGCGTCGAACTTGTGGAAGATCATCGCGCCCCGGTATTTGTCATTGTAGTCCTTCACGTCCGCGTACACGCCGCCCAGCGGAGCGGGGTACTGCGAGGTTTCGATCACGTACTCGGTGTTCGGCGTGACGAACGTCGAACCGTGTTCCGACTCGATCAGCGGCGAGCTGACGATCTGCACGGTGGTGAAGTCTTTCAGGTCGATCACCGCCACCCGCGGGTTCGCCTTGTCGTTCACGAAGATGTACCGCCCGTCGTACGCGCCCTTGGTCTCGGAGAAAGCGGGGTGATGCATGTCACCCCAGGTGATGCTCTTGTTGTGGCGGCGACCACCGGCGAGAACGTCACGCGACGCGTTGTCGCCGTAGCCGTAGCCCTGCCAGGGCTCGACGGTGAAGACGGCGATGTACTTGAGGATCCGCATTGACGGCACGCCGATGACGATCAGGTTCCCACCATGCCCGCCCGACGCGAACAGGTAGTAGTCATCTTTCTTGCCAGTGGGCATGTACGTCTTCAGCGCCGCAGTGACGTCGGCCTCGGTCAGCCCGCGATCCTTCATCAGCTTCGCGACCGAAGTGCCTCCCGTCGCGGCCTGGGCAGTCGACCTGGGTACCGCCTGGCCTGGCCCGACGGGGGTGGAACAACTCGAGAGCGCGAGGGCGCAGAGGGCAGCCGTCGCAGCGCGCAGCTGAGTGTGGGGTCTCATGGAATTCCTTTGGATCGCCCGCAGGCGGTGGGTGCTGCTGCTCGGGCGTTGTGCGACGAGTGTGCCAGGCAGTTGCCGCTGGGCTGGCCGCCAGCTCGATGTGCAGGAACTGCAGCAGCTGGGTTCGGCTGCAAATCACACGCGCGTCGCACGCGCGTCGCAAGCGTCATCACCCTCGGCACGCCGCGCGCATCAGCGGGGGCTCATGAAAATTCTTCTCACGCTTTCACTGTCTGCGCTGTGTCTTCTTGCTGGCTGTAAGGAACAATCCGTTGCCGCCCCGCCAGTTCCGGTTGTTGCCGTTGCTCCGAAGGCAGTCGAGCCGGTGGCTGCTGTTGCTGCCGCGCCGGCCGATCACGCCGCTGCCGCGAAGGAGCTCTTCGTCGGGCGCTGTACGCCGTGTCATGGCCCGAACGGCGCCGGCGATGGGCCTGCTTCGGCGGGCCTGACACCCAAGCCCGCGAATTTCGCCAGCCCCGAATGGCAGGCGCAGGTGACCGACGCCCACATCGAGAAGATCATCCTCTACGGCGGGCTGGCGGTCGGGAAGAGCGCTGCGATGCCCCCGAACCCCGACCTTGGCTCGAAGCCCCAAGTCGTCACCGCGCTCACTGCGCACCTGCGCGGGTTGAAGAAGTGAACGTGTTGCACACCGTTAAAAAAAGGAGACCCATGAACCGAACATTGTTGAGCTGGGTAGGAATCGCGCCGCTGTGCCTGGCAGGACTCGCCCTTGCCGATGGAGCGACGCAAGACGTGATCGACGTCGCTGTCGCCTCGAAGGATCACACCACGCTGGTGGTCGCGGTGAAGGCAGCCGACTTGGTGACGTCGCTGAAAAACCCAGGGCCCTTCACTGTGTTTGCGCCGACGAATGCCGCGTTCGACAAGCTCCCGAAGGGGACGGTCGAAGGCCTGCTCAAGCCAGAGAAGAAGTTCGACCTCGAGAAGATCCTCCAGTACCACGTGACCACGTCTGCCCTTGCGCTGAAGGACTTCAAAGACGGAGAGCTGCTCGGGATGGCGAGTGGCGGGAAGGCGACCCTTGCGGTGAAGGCGGGCAAGGTGACCATCAACGGTGCGAACATCCTCGCGTCGATCCCGGTCTCGAACGGAATGGTCCATGTGATTGACGCGGTGCTCTTGCCGCCTCCGAAGCCCGAGAAGAAGAAGAAACCGTAGCGAGGCGAGCGGGCCGACACCGTCTCTGTTATACAAACATTATACAACTCTTCTCAAAAGGGGATGATCATGAACGCTCGATGGATGGTGCTGGCAGTGTTCGGTGCAGTGGGTTGTGCGACCACCGCGACCGAGCGCCTCAACCTGCCTCCGCTGCCAACGGTCGAGCGGGTCGAGCTGCAGCGATACCTTGGCACCTGGTACGAGATCGCGAGCTTTCCGCAGCGGTTTCAGAAGGGCTGCACCGGCACGACTGCCACCTACATTCTGCGGCCCGACGGGCAGATCAGCGTCGTCAACAAATGCCGGCTCGATTCTCTCGACGGCGCCGAGAAGGTGGCCAACGGCACCGCGAGGGTGGTCGACAGCGCGAGCAACGCACGGCTCGAGGTGAGCTTCTTCGGCCCGTTCTGGGGTGACTATTGGGTCATCGACCTCGGGCCGGAATACGAGTTCGCGGTGGTCGGCCACCCAAGCCGCGACTACCTCTGGATCCTCAGTCGTTCACCGCAACTCGACGCGGGGATCTACGAACGAATCGTCGCGAGGCTGAAGACCAACGGCTACGAGGTGAGTCGGTTGAACTCGACGCAGCAGCCCGCGCTTCAGTCGAGCGGCGGGGTTGATGACGCCGACCCGTCGCTGGCTGCTGCCGGAAAGTAGCGCTCGAAGGCGCGCTGGGCCCAGCTGGTTTCCGGCCCGGCGACGAGCCAACCTTCGTCCGAGGTCACTGAGCCGTCGGCCGACGCGTCGGGCCGCAGAGGCTCGCCCACCATTGAATCTC
Source organism: Archangiaceae bacterium (assembly GCA_031406375.1). Classification (GTDB taxonomy): domain Bacteria; phylum Myxococcota; class Myxococcia; order Myxococcales; family Myxococcaceae; genus JAGSPQ01. Next base: position 6,403 of record JANOHG010001012.1, read on the forward strand.
CAACGATGGATGCGGCGATGTTCCGCGCGAGCCGCTGGCTCGTCTGCTCGGCGATGCAACCTGCTTCGGCGCGTGCCCCTGCGACGGCTGCTCCAATAGAAAAGACTTCAGGGTAGGCCAGGGTCTGTTCGAACTGATTGACCCGTACCAAGCCCGTGGGATCAGTAATCTTCTCGCAGGCCCGCACCACGTCTTCTCCGAGCAGCGACGGGAGCAGCATCCCGAACGCGAACGAGAGCTTGCGGCCATCGCCGAGGATGATTTGGCCAGGTTCTATTTGTGCAACCGCTGCATGGGCGATCACGCAGAACCCCATCTCGACCGGTACCGCAGGACCCGAGGTCAAATGGGTGACCGGCATCTGGCTCAGCCCGCGTTCCTTTAGGATGCGGGCGACGTTGAGCAGCAGTTCAAAAGCGGGGCGGCGAAAGACAGCTCCCTGGACATCACCAATCACCACCGGCCCTGGCGCCTTCAAGAACGCGTCGAAAGCGGCCCGCGCGCCATTGGCCTCGGCCAGCGTCGTGATCGACTGGGTGTAGCCGCGCGGACCCAGCCCCGGCACAGCGCCATAGTTGGGCCGGGCTCCCGTGGCGATCACGAGGAAGTCGTAGTTCTCTTCGGTGGTGAGCGTGATCACTTTGCGGCGGTCGAGATCGAGCCGCACGGCCGGTTCGTTGCGAAAGGCAATTCCTTGGTTGGCAAAGTGGGTGCGCAGGGGGAAGGTCGTTTGCCGCTCGGTGCGGTTACCGAGCGCCAGCCGGACCAACGAAGGCCTGAAAACGAACCGGTGGGCACGCGAGATAACCGTCACGTCATGGTGTGTTCCCAGCGCACGCTTGACCGCGATCGCTGCGGTGAATCCAGCGGCGTTCGACCCGACGACGACGATGCGTTTCTTGCCCATCCGTAAGAGCGGGCGGAGCACGTGATGTGCCAAGGGTTTGCTACCGCTGACGACGCTGCGGGGAATGCACGATTTGCACCGCACAAGCCGACGTGCAGGTTGTGAAACTCCGAATTTCGGACAGAGTGGTGAGCATGACAGCCGTCCCGATGATTCGAGTCTTGGTGGTCGATGATGACGGCGCAGCGCGCGCCGCGATGAAGGCGCTGCTCACCGCGAAGGGCTACGAGACCGACATCGCGGTCGATGGCCAGGCAGCGATCGAGCGGCTCGTCGAGCTTCCGCCCGACTTGGTGGTCACTGATCTCGAGATGCCGCGGATGAACGGTATGGACCTGCTCAAGGAGCTTCATGAGCGCCACCCTGAGCTGCCAGTCATCGTCGTGACCTCGGCGTCAAACGTGCAGTCGGCTGTCGCGGCGATGCGGGCGGGCGCCACCGACTACATCACCAAACCAGTCGAGTTCGAGGATCTGCTGGTGGCGATCGAGCGCGCGATCGAGACGCGCAACCTGCGGCTCGAGAACGAAAACCTGCGGCGGCAGGCGCGCGAGCAGAACGACGAAGGACTCAAAGGCCTACTCGGTACCAGCGTTGCGATGCAGAAAGTCTACCGGCTGGCGCGCCAGGTGGCGCCGTCACGGGCGACGGTGCTGATTACCGGGCAAAGCGGAACAGGCAAGGGCGAGCTGGCCAAAGCGCTGCATCAGCTCAGTCCGCGCGCTGAGAAGCAGTTTGTGGTTTTGCACTGTGCCTCACTGGCCCAGACGCTGCTCGAGAGCGAGCTGTTCGGCCACGAAAAGGGCGCGTTTACCGGCGCCGAGCGAAGACGGGTCGGGAGGATAGAGCAGGCGAACGAGGGCACGCTGTTTCTCGACGAGATCGGAGAGATTCCAGCGTTGACTCAGATCAAGCTGCTGACGGTGCTTCAAGAGCGTTGTTTCGAGCGGGTTGGAGGCAACGAGTCGGTGAAGGTGGACGTGCGGATTCTTGCCGCCACCCACCGCGACTTGAAGGCCGACGTGGCGTCGGGCACGTTTCGCGAAGATCTCTACTATCGACTGAACGTGGTGACGGTCGAAATGCCGCCCCTGCGGGTGCGAGGCGGTGACATCCTCGCGCTGGCCGAGCACTTTCTTCATCGCTTCGCGCTCGAGAACCACAAGCAGGTGGAAGGCTTCACCGCGCGTGCGAAGACGAAGCTGCGCAGCCACCACTGGCCGGGCAACGTGCGCGAGCTCGAGAACGCAATCGAACGTGCGGTGGTGATGTGCGAAGGGACATTAATCGACGCCGACCATTTGCCCTATGCAGCGCCGACTTCCGAGAGCTTGACGGGAATCTCGATTCCCGGCGCAACGCTTGCCGAGCTCGAACGGTTCGCCATCATCAAGACGCTCGAGGCCGCCGAAGGCTCGACCGCGCGCGCTGCCCAGATGCTCGATGTCAGCGTGCGCACCATTCAATACCGGCTCAATCAATACGGCATCGACAACGACGGGAAGGCGACCGGACCTACGGAATGAGCAATTTCTCGAGCACCGCCGCCAACTCATCGACCTTCACCGGCTTGGTCAGGTACCGGTAGAAGCCTGCTTCGGCAACGCGGGTAGAGTCGCGAACCATCGCGGCGGCGCTGAGCGCGACCACGGGAATTCGAGCAGTCTCGGGCCATTCACGCAGCTTCCGAGTGGCTTCGATTCCACTCATCCCCGGCAGGTTGATGTCCATGATGACGACCTGCGGGCGTTTGGTTCGCACCAACTCGATTCCGATTTCTGCAGTGGGCGCGGTCGAAAGCTCGACGCGCTCGAAGTCGCCGAGCAAATCGCGCATGAACGCGATGCTCGAAGGGTTGTCTTCGATGTAGACGATTGAGAACCGCGGCCCTTCGCTGCCGGCGAGCTTCGAGCCTGTCTCGACTGCCAGTGGCGAACCCCCCGCCCGCGCGCTGCCCTGGGTCGGGTGACGAGGCAGTTCGATCCAGAACTCGGAGCCCCGGCCTTCGACGCTGCGAAAGCCAGTGGTGCCGTTCATCAACTGCGCGAGCTGACGGGTGATCGCCAGGCCGATGCCGGTGCCTTCAATCGGCCCGGTCTCCTGGCCCGCGCGATGAAACGGCTGGAAGATCTTCTGTTGCTTGTCCTCGGCGATTCCCATTCCATCGTCGAGAACAGTGACCCGCACGAAGTCTGCGCAAAGGCTTGCGCCGAAGGTCGCCGTGCCGCGCTTGCGCCCATACTTGATCGCGTTTGATCCGTAGTTCATCAGGATCTGCTTGAGGCGGGTACGATCGGCGGTGACCGGCGGGAGCCCAACGGGAATCGGCGCGATGATGAGCGCGATCTCGGCGCGCGCCGCCATCGGGTCGAGGGTCGACTTCACCTCCGAAAGCACCGCGTCCAAGTGAACCTCTTCAGGCGAGACCGACACCCTGCCCGCTTCGATGCGCGCCAGATCGAGGATCTCGTCGATCAGCCGCAGCAGATGTTCGCCGCCCTTGAGCACGTGATCGATGCGCTCGCGGTGGCGATCAGGAAGGGGGGCCTTCTTGTCGCGTTGAAGCAGCTGGGCAAAACCCAGAATCGCATTGAGCGGCGTGCGCAGCTCGTGGCTCATCGAAGCGAGGAACTCGCTCTTGGCCGAGCTGGCCGCTTCTGCCTGAGCGCGGGCGCGTCGAAGCTCGTCCTCGTGAACGACGTCATCGGTGACATCCCAGATGGTCATCACCGAACCTGAGTCGCCCGTGCGGCGATCGACAACGCGCAGGCTGCGGCCATCGGATGTTCGCACCTCGAGCGCTCCTACCGGGGTGCGGTGGTAGGCGAGAAACTTCGAGCGCAGCTCGTTCGGGCTCTCGCGGGTATCGAAGGTGCCCGCCTTCGCGTTCGCGTCGATGAGCTCCTCGAACGATCGGCCGACGATCTCACCGCTGAAGCCTTTGCCGAGCAACTGCCGAACTGCGCCGTTGCACAGCACCAGTGTGTCCTCGGTGTCGAAGATGGCGAATGCGCCTGGGATACTCTCGACGGCGCTCAGCAGGTGTTCCTGGATTCTGCGGATCTTCAGCTCGTGCTGGGTGCGGTCAGTGACATCCCGGATGCTCGCCGACGTGAGGCGGGCACCCTCAGCGGCCAGCGGGCTCAAGCTGATCTCGAGCGGAAACTCTGAGCCGTCGCGCTTGCGGCCGAACAGCGCCAGCCCTGAACCCATCGTGCGAACCTTCGGAGCGTGGGTGAAATTCTCGCGCGCGTGCTCGTGCTGCGGCCGAAATCGCTCGGGGATCAGCACCTCGATATGCTGGCCGATCAGCTCTGCGCGCGCGTAACCAAAGAGGCGCTCGGTCTGCAGGTTGATGAGGACAATCCTCCCGCGCTCGTCGACGACGACGACCGCGTCCGGCGCGGCGTCAAGAAGCTTGCGAAAGATCTCATCTGACCCAGCGCGTTCCTCGAGGGGGACGAAAGGCGGCCGACTGTTCTTGGGGTCATCGTTCAGCATTGAGGAATGCTCGCCACGAACACCGCGCCGGGGTCACCGGGCTCGACGACGATCGTGCCACCCTGGGCCTCGACTGCGAGCTTGCAGAAGGCAAGGCCCAGCCCTCGCCCGGCGCGCGCGCTGGATTGCTGGCCCGACTCGAGCTGCACGAACCGTTCGAAGATCATTTCCCGCTGCGCGGGATCGATGCCTGCGCCTGCGTCGGCTACGCAGAGCGCGACGGACTGGGCTCTAGCGGCCGAAGTGAAGCGCACTTGAGACCCTGCCGGAGCGTGTCGAATTGCGTTGTCGATCAAGTTTTCGATGACCCGTTGCAGCAGGTCACGATCTCCCATCAGGGTGGGGGCCTCGATTCTACATGCGAGGGTGACTGCGGCGGTTTTTGCTTTCAGCTCGAAGGTTTCGAAGACTTCGGCCACCAACCCTTCGAGCTGCACGGTCTCGCGCTTTGCGACCAGGCGACCTTCTTCGCTCTTGCTGATGTCCAGCAAGTTGAAAAGCAAGCGCAGCAGTGACTTGGCCTCGCTGCGAATGTGCTGGGCTGACTCGCGCGCGGTCGGCGACAACGAGCGATCGCCCAGCAGTACCTGGGCATGGAGATCGATTGCATTGACGGGGTTCTTCAGGTCATGAACCACAAAGGCGGTGAGCCGTTCTTTCTGCAGCTGCAACCGCATCAGATCATCGCGTTGCCGCCGCAGCAGCGCGTAGCTGTCGCGCAGCTCGCCGCTCATCTTGCGAATCTTCAGTGCCGCCTGCACCCGCAGCACGAGCTCGGTAGGGCGCACCGGCTTGGCTAGGAAGTCGTCGCCCCCGGCCCGCAGTGCCTGGTCGAACGTGTCGACGTCGCGCAGCGCGGTGAGGAAGACGATTGGAGTCTCGCCGCCACCGGGCAACGCGCGGATTTT
>JANOHG010001072.1:0-6368 GCA_031406375.1 Archangiaceae bacterium
ATGTGCGACAACGGAAAGGACGACGACAACAACGGCTTCACTGACTGCCAAGACATCGACTGTTCGGGTCGGTCGGGTTGCCCGATTTTTGGCAACAGCGACGGGGGTGGCCGTTTTGGCAGCTGCCTCAAGTGCGGAAAGACGTGTGCGAAGCAGGCCGACTGTTTGACGGTTGACTACCATACCGACGCGCCCGTCGCAGAATGCATCGGCGGCAAGTGTCAACAGCTCAACACCAACGTTCAACTTCGCTTCGAAGTGGCGACGCCAGGGCTGACTGGCATTTCGTCTCCGCTGCGGTCGCTGAATACCCGAATCATCAGCAAGCGAGCGATCGACGGCTCGGCGGCGACGTGCGCGAGCGTGAAAGCCATTGCATCAGGCAAAGCGGAAGCCGACGCCAACCAGATTGAGAAGAGCGGAAAATTCAACCTCCGGGGCTATGACGTCAGCAAGGTTCAGGCGGTCGGAGGAGAAACAATCATTCAGCCGTTCGTCAACATCGGCACTGGCAGCGAGTTTCTCATTTGGACCGAGGTGTGGGGTGGCCTACCCAGCACACTCACGAAATTGCCCTCTGGGAATCGGTTTGCATCCGGGTGCTTCGAGGCAGGTCCCGAAGTCGTTCAGGTCGTTTTGAGCGATCACTGCGCGAACGCCGGCGCGTGTCGCACCATCAAGGTGAGCCTGACCAATTCACCGGAATAGGGCGTCGAGTGCGCATGGAGAGCACCCGCGCCGACCCGGGTTGGGTTCAAGGAGCGCGCTCGAGAAAGTGCGACGTGCCTGCAAGAGCGACGAAGTACTCGACGATGCTGCCGCCCTCGACCAGCGCCTTGGTCGCGCTCGATGACAGGCATGGCGTGTCATGGTGATCGAGCCCGAAGGCGTAGCTCGAAAGGTATGCCGCGACGCATTCCGAGCTCCGCGGATCTTTCGCCACGAACGCCGCCAGCTCACCGGGCCCCTTGAACGCGAACTGCTTCCCATCAAGCGAAAGCACCGCCGCATCGTTGATAGGGAAACCGTTTTCGTGGGTGCGGTAGCGACCGCCGGAATCGAAGCCCTCGAGCGCGAAACCAATCGGATCGAAGCCTTTGTGACAGCCCGCACAGCCCTTCGCTGCGTGTCCCGTCTCATACCGCTCGCGGGTTGTGTTGGTGGCGGTTGGCGGAGGCAGCGAACCGATGTTCGCGGGCGGCGGCGGAGGGTCGACGCACAGCAGGTGGCTGCGGACGAAATGCCCGCGTTGGGTGGGTGAAGACGCTTCGCTGTTCGCGCGGATCGCAAGAAAGGCTCCTTGCGCCAGCAACCCGACGCCGAACTCGACCGGTCGCTGCGTCGGGGCGGTGTTCCCCGCGGCAGGGGCCGCGAAGCCGTAGTACGTGGCGAGGTTGGCGTCGACGAAGGTGACTGGCGAAGTGAGAAGCTGACTCACGGTGCCTTTTTTATCCGCGACGACGTGGGTGAAGAAGGCCTCGATTTCGAATCGCATCGCGCTGCGTATGGTGTCGTTCCACAGCGGATACTTGTCGGCGCGTTTGCTGAGCACCTCGAGCTTCGAGAGGTTCATCCACTGCCTCTCGAATCCGAGCAGCATCTCGCGGGCGCGCGGCTTCACCTTGCCCTCGGCGTCGAACACCAGCCCTCGCGCAGCAGCTTGGACCTGCTCGCGGGTCTGCAGCTTTCCTTCCGCAGCCAGGCGCAACAACGCCTCGTCTGGAGGACCGCCGACGAAAGTGAACGAGAGCGCAGTCGCGATTTCATCGGCAGTGAGCTTCTGGGATGAAACGCCGCCAAGCTCCGAGCGGTAGAGGACATGCGGCGACTGGAGCGCGGCGGTGGTTGCCCACTGCACCCACTTCGGGAACCCCAGCCGGGGGACGACGCGCGCATAGAGCGCGAGGTAGCGCTGCTTCTCAGGGTCGGTCAGTGGGCGGCGATAGATGCGGCGGCCGATCGTCTCGAGCCAGGTTCGGGCGCACGCCTCGTTGGCAGCTGCAGCGCAAGGCAGCAACGAACTCAAGCGCGGCTCTGCGGCGATGAGCACGCCGATCGCCTTCGACGACTCGAACATCCGTTCGGCGTAGGTGTCGTTGACCACCAGTCGCTCGGCACTGTTGGTGAAGCCATTCTTTCCCGCAGCGTCGGGCGGCAGCGTCGAACCGATCCAGACTGCTGCAGTCAGCGACAGATTCTCGCGCACGCTCGCTTCCCATTCGGGGGTGGTGAGTCGCCGCAGCAGCTTGGGGCCAGCAGCGTCTGCGGCGCCCACGTCGCAAATTCTCGGCAGCACAGGCTCGTTCGGCTTCTCACCCGCGATTCCTTCGACGGGCTTGGCGGTTACCCCAGAAGTAATCGCGCCGTCGCACCCAGCGAGGGTGAGCACCGTCAACCACTGCGCCACGCGGTTCAAACCAACACCTCGGTCATCGACGTGGTGCCGAAGTGGGCGGTGTTGGCATCGGTAACGCCGCACACCCGCGCGAGGGACTTGAGCAGCGCCTTGTTGGTGGCTCCAGGCACGTTGACGATGGTGCCGCCCTTAATCTTCCCTCCACCTCGCCCCGCGAGAATGCAAGGTACGTTGTCACTGCCGTGGCCGTTGGGGACGCACTCGGCAAGCACGACGATGATGCTGTTGTAGAGGACGGTGTGCGACGGGTCGAGCGGGTCGGGCACGTTCAGAGCGTCCATCAACCGCTTCAGCTTTCCGAAATACCAGCGCTGGCACTGCGCGAAGATTGCAGCGTCGCCGTGCGAAGTCGGGTGGTGCGGGTAGCCTGGCCCGATGGGCACTGTCTGCGGGCCATCGGCGGAAGCAGCCTGCAGCGTCGCCACCCGCGTCATTCCGCACGTCACCGCGCGCGCGAGGATGTCGATTTGCGCGTCGAAGATGTCAGAGAAGAGCCCGTAGTTGTATGCCGCAGCGGGGTTGTTCTTCAGCCCGGCACGCAGCTTCTCGACCGATGCGAGCGCTGCGCTGCCGCACGTCACCGTGGTCACCGGCGGTGGAATGGTTGGGCGGCGCAGCCCTTTGACCGATGCCAGGTGCAGCGCCAATTTGCTCGCCTGCGTGGGCAAGGCAGCGACCTTGGCCGAGAGGTCCGAAAGTTCGGCTTCGTTGAGGTCGAGCACCGCGTTCTCAATCTCGGCGGTCAAATCAGCACCCGTTCCCGGGCCTGGCATGGTGGTGGTCGAGCCGAAGAGCCGGTCGAACGCGGTGACTGGGTTCGCCTCGTAGTCGACCGCGCCGCTGGGGCCGAAGAAGAGCGTGCTGCGACCGTATTGCTTGTAGAGGCTGATGTTGTCCGCGGGGATCGCTCCCAGATGCAGCGACTTGAGCGCGGTCGGAGTCCCAGAAGCGATTTTCTCAGCAGCGAGCTGATCAAGCGACTTCACCAGCGGGTCGGCCTGGTTGTAGTCGCTGATTGGCGCACCCGAGAAGATGCTGCGCACCGCGTAGTGATCGAACGAGCCTGAAATGCCCATGCCGCGAACGAAGAGCAGCTGCTCTTTCAGCGGAAGCAGCGGGTCGGTGATGGTGCTGAGCGCGGAAAAGTTCTGCGGGTTGAACGCGTCAACGGCGGCGCCGTTCATCATCGGCCACAGGATCAACCGCAACGGCGTAGCCGCGGTCTGCGCGTGGATCCGACGAAGCGGCACCACCATCGCCGATGCCGCAGCGGCCCGAAGAAAGTCCCGACGGTTGATTGTCATGAACCCACCCATCGCAACCGCCAAGCCAGGTCGGCGTCGAGCTTTCGCGGTGGGTTGCGACGGCTACTGACCCGGTAGGACACGCTTTGCGCACGCAAGTGGGCACCGCGCCCATGCAACGTGGGTAGGTCAGAGCGCGATCGACTCGGCCAAATGGATGCCAACCACCAACGAGTAGAGCAACATCACTGGCGTCGCCAGCAGCACCATTTTTTGTTCGGCGTGGCGCCAGTGGATGAAAGCACCCAGCGAGACGAGCGCGAACTTGCTCAACAGAAACCACTCGGGCCCGTGCGCCAGCGCCATCGCCATCATCGGGTTGGCTTCAACCGCCTTTCCTTCGCGAATCCAGTGAAGGGTGAAAAGCGCATCGGCCACGTTGAGTACCCACAACCCCAGTAAGCCCTGGCGGAACGACGTGAGCGAGCTCAACAGAATGGAGGAAGGCAAGCGAACCGAGAAGGACTGCGTCATGGCAAAGCCTCGAGGGGAATGAACTCGAAAGAAGCAATTCGAGAGCCACCCGCACCTCGTCACCAACCCACCGACAACTCGAGTGGGTGAATTCAACCTGGTGCAGCGACCTGCCAACTCATTGGTGTGCCAGCACCCCAATACAGCAATGCTGGAACCACGCCGCCCTGCGTCAGGGTCCAGGACCTCGCGCTACGCGGTGAGGATCTCAGCGCCGGTGTCGGTCACCACGATGGTGTGTTCGAACTGCGCGGTGCGCCGAAGGTCTGCGGTGACCACCGTCCACCCGTCGTCCCAGTGACGCTCTTCGTGGGTGCCAGCGGTAATCATCGGCTCGATGGTGAACGTCATGCCTGGAAGCATCGTCGTCGTCGAGCGGGGGTCGAAGTAGTGCGGAATTTGAAGCGAGGTGTGGAAGGTGTCGCAGATGCCGTGGCCGCAGTAGCTGCGCACGACCCCAAAGCCGTTGAGGTCGGCGTGCGCTTCGATTGCACGGCCAATCACATTAATTGGCAGCCCAGGCTTCACCGCACCGATGCCCTTCATCAAGCATTCGTGCGTCACCCTCACCAGCCGCTGGCTCTCGTCGTCGACCTCGCCAACCAGGAAGGTGGCGTTGCAGTCGCCATGCATCCCATCAAGGAAAATGGTCACGTCGAGGTTGACGATGTCGCCGTCGAGCAGCGCCCGGCTGTCGGGAATTCCATGGCAGATGACTTCGTTGACCGAGGTGCAGACGCTCTTTGGAAAGCCGCGGTAGTTGAGGGGGCTGGGGTAGCCACCTTCCTTGACGGTCAGCGCGTGCACCAGCGCATCAATCGAATCGGTGGTGACACCAGGCTTCACTGCCTCACCGGCTTCCTTCAGAATCCGCGCTGCTGCTGCACACGACTTCCGCAGCCGAACGAGCTCGTCGGCGGTGCGCACGTCACGACCGGTGCCGCGCGAAGGGATTCCTGACGCAGCGTAATCTGGGCGGGGAATCGTCAGTGGCACCTCGCGCGTCGGGCTGAGCGCGCCTTTGCGGATGCGCGTCGTCTCGAGTCGCGTTCGCTCTTCGCGCAGCATCACCGAATCGGCTTCCTTGTGGCATTTCTTGTACTTGGTGCCGCTGCCGCACCAGCAGATCTCGTTGGGGCGGGGCAGCGCGGCACGCGGGCGGCGGACGGAAAGGGGGGCGATTTGAGTCACGACAATAGACCTCTTATCAGCAGCCGCTCGGTTCGTTCGAGCACCTGAATCATTCGACGGCGATCGATGCGGCCTTCGGTTGCCTCGTTCAGGCCCAGCGCCTGCTCGGTCATGAAGCGGCTCAGAAACAACAGCAAGGGCTTGGTGTCGGGACTCAGGCCACGCGCGACGAAGCGCAGGTTTCGGATGTAGTCGTCGAAGGCATCGAACTCTCGCTGCAAGTCCCAGCGCGCCAATCGGAACGCTTCACGAAACGTCGCGTCGTCGGGCCGCTGTGGGTGTGCTTCCAGCAACGCCAGCGTGGCCGCATCCGGGTCATCGACCTCAAGCGGCCAGGTGCGCATGCAGTCTGCGAACAGCTTCGAGACCTCTTCGACCAGGTGGTCGATGATTGGAATCGGCTTGCGCTCGAGCAGGTGTTCCCAACGGGACGGCATCCATTACAAATAACAGCGCACCCACAGAGGCACCAGTTCGCTACTTGATGGGAATCAACTTGCGTGGCGCGATTTCCAGCTGAGGCGGGTCTCCGTAGCCCAGTGCCAGCTCGCGGCGCACCACCTGGTACACCGTTCGGCGGGTGACGAACTCACGGTGAGAGACGTCAGAGACTTCGATGTTTCTCAAGTTCGGGTTGCCGTTGTCCTCGAGGATGCAGGCGGGAAACGGGTTCACCCGGTCGGCCTTGCTGAAGATGCTGGCGAAGCGCACGTCGCGTGGGAAGGCACCAATCTTCAGTCGGCGGATGAACGGAGACATCGGCGTCATCTGCCAGATGCTGCGCGAAAGCAGGCCATGGCTGACGATTCCGAAGTAGGCCGAAGGCGAGCCGTTGTGCGGAGATCCGAGCGTAATCAGATTCTTCACCCGTCGCTCGCCGCCCAGCCGCTTCACGTAGTACCGGTTCAATCCGTCCACCCAAATTTCCATCGCGCTTCCTCATCGCAGTAGGGTGCATCTCGTTGTTTACGATCTGCTTGGAA
>JANOHG010001140.1:0-7022 GCA_031406375.1 Archangiaceae bacterium
ATCCACCGCTCCACCATCTGGGTGCTTCTGTCCCAGCTTCGAACGATCAACGCCCGTCACCCAAATCTGCTGCGTGCCTCCGGTGGGGAACACCACGCCGTAAGCCCTGACCGAGTTGAAGGCGATCCAATCGAGGTCACCCGGAGGCGCCCAGGTTGGCATGTTGTTTTCGTGCTGCCCAAGCGTCACGACGCTGTTCACAACGCGATTGGCAGTCAGCAGCTCGGTCGGCTGCCCTGTGCCGTCTGCCTTGGTGAGGAAGAGCTGCAGTGTCTTGTCGCCATGTCCCCCTTTGCCACGCGCGTAAACAACCCAAGCGCCATCGGGCGAGTAGCTTGGGAAGATGTTGGTCAGCCCGCTCGCAGGCGCAACAGACCGTATGTTGCCCCAGGTTCCGTTGGTGTACGCGATGACCGACAGACCTGCTGCACCGGGTGAATCGCCGCCCTTGTCCGAGTAGACAAGTTCCGAGCCCGTGGGCGACCAGTCGGGGTTGGTTCCTTCAAGGACGGACAGGTTCGTGATTTTGGCGCCGGTGTCGGCATCAAATTCCGCCAGCAGACTGCCCACGGTCGCCACTACGCGCTTGTCGTCTGGTCGGAACGTACCGAAGCCCCGTTGGGTTCCTATTTGGGTGGTGATAACCGGAGTCGGTGGCGACACGAGTGTTACGTCGTAAACGAACTCGCCCGTCGAGCCAGCTTTCGTGTACGCGAACATCTTCTTGCCGCTGCGGGAAACCGTGTGGCACGCCACGCAAGTGACACTGCCGTTGTTGTTCGGGAGTACCGTGGCAATCGGCTTGCCCACCAAATACGCCTCGGGTGCGTCATCTGACACAGACGCTCGCCTGATGCCCGCCGCGGTGGTGGACCAATAGAAGATTGCCCCGCGCACATCGCGTTTGCTGAATCCGAGTTGGATAGAGGCTGCACGGTAGACGTTTGGGTCCGCCTGGGTGACGCCTTCGATGGTGAGTGTCGTTGCGACCCCAGCGTTGGACCCTGCGATGGCGAGCCAACTGCTCGCATCTGCTTCGTAGCAGCCCGCTGTCGCTGCGACGGCAGCGCATTGGGGATGAACGCCATTGGAGTAGATGACGGTTCTCGAGTGCGGACCTTCGAAGATCAGTCTGAAGAAGTCGTTGCCTCCCTTCTTCCACTGGAAGAGCACCTTGTAGATGTTGCGCGGGAAGCGCGTTTGGTCGCTGGGGTACACGACGCCGGGCGACTTGGCGGCATTTCCATTTACCACTGTGCCGTTGAACCGCCCGGTGGTCGCAGGACCAGGGTCCTTGAACGTGGTGTCCAGCTTCAAGGTGAGAGTGGTGGTGCCCGAATGACCGCACGCGTCGGAAGCCTTGATGGTGATGACGCCTCCTGCCCCTGCGGGCTGGAACACGCCGCTCGACGAGATGGAACCGGGTGGAGTGTCATCCTGTCGGGTGACCGACCATGCGACTCCGCTCGATACATCCTGCGTCGCGCCTCCTGCCAATTGTGCGACTGCGGTAAATGAGAACGTCTGAGGCATCGCCGCGTTGACGGTGGCTGTTTGATTGCCAGGAGCGACTTCCAAGCTCTGCGTACCGTTGACGCAAGCCGTTGCCCCTCCGGCATCGACGGTGCCGGTCGGGGGTTGGCCCCCATCCTCGGACCCGGGGATGGTCGGTGGGCCACCGCAAGTGCAACCACAAGCGACGGAGGTCAACATCGCAAGGCAGAGTCGGCGCATACGCTCCTCCCAGAGGCGCACATACTGATCCGGATTTGAGGTGGGTAAACAAGACCCGACCGATGGCAACGTGTGCCTGGAATCTGGGACGTGTAAGCAGTTGTGGCAGGCCGTGAGCGCCATGAGCAAACAAGGACTGGCATGCGGTCATCCAACGCGCCGGCGCTGATGACTTCGAGCGCGTTGGCTTCTTCGTGATCAGTCCGTTGGCCGCGCGAGCGCCATTTGTCGTCTGACAGGTCTGGGACGAAGCGCCGAGGCTACCCGACGTCAGAGCCCGAGCGAAGCCTTCGCGAACGCCGGCTCGCCCTCAATCTGCGAAGGGGGTGCAGTGCGCTGCACAACCGAGTAGGTCGCTGCACACCCTGCAACCCAGCAACGTTGTGCACCCAGCGCGCGCGCCGAGTGGCCACCGCATTGCATCGGGCCATCCAAATCTCCACCCCATCATCGACGAACACCGTCGAACGAAGGCTCAATGAATCGATTGATACTCCTGCTGGCGGTCGTCTCTCTTCGGCAATCCGCCTGGAGCCACGAAGCCGACGTTCCGGTCGCACCCTCTTCGGCCCCTGCGGCGGCAGAACCGCTCGTGCCCAGCATTTCGACAGTCCCCTGCCGCGCGCCGACGATTCTTCCGCAGGCGTCCATCGACTGCCCCGAATCGGGAGTGCGGATGGTGATGATCCGGGGAGCGCGGGTCGCCGCCGAAGCGGTGCTCGGCACCGGGCTCGGAGCGCTGCTGGGGATCATCGGCGCCTACGCGGGCTTGAATGTCGACCTGGGCAACGGTCGCGAAGCGGGAACTGGCTTCGGGCTGGGCACCGGGCTCGGAGTGACGCTCGGTGTGGCGCCCGGAGTGTGGGTCGCCGGCTACGCGATGGGCGGCGACGGGTCCTTCGGGTGGACACTGCTGGCGAGCGCGGCCGGAACGGGAATCTCGGCGGGGCTGCTGAAGATCGACAACCGACCAGGGATGATCGCGGTGGCGTCGGCGATACCGGTGCTGAGCGCGATCATCGGGTACGAGTTGTCGTCGCACCTGCGGCGCGGGAAGGCATCGACCGAACCGCCACTCGCATTGACGTGGACCCCGACCGTCGGACTCGGGTACCTCGGCGTGGCCGGGGCCTTCTAATGAACGTGAATCGACGAGGCTTTCTCAAGGTCGCTGCAGCGGCTGGCGCTGCGCTGACGGGGGGCGCGTGTGGCCCTTCGCCGGATCCAACGGGCAGCTCGCCCGGCGAAGTTCCTGCCGGCATTCCCAACGGCGACTACTTCAAGCAGGTGGGCGCCGACCTGTCCGCCGCGAGCTACGGCACGCCGCAGCTCTTCATCGATCTCGATCGCCTCGACGCCAACTGCGACTCGATCGTCAGCAAGGTGGGTCGTGACCGCTTTCGGATCGTCGAGAAGTCGCTGCCCTCGCTCGATCTGCTCAGCTACATCCAGAAGCGCGCCAACGTCGATCGGTTCCTGGTGCTTCACCTGCCCTTCTTGTCGAACCTCCTCACCGCGTTTCCGACCGCCGACTTTCTGGTCGGTAAGCTGCAACCGACCGCGGCGGTGAATCAGTTCTTCCAGAGCATCGCGATGGCAGATCGGCCCGCGGCGGCGGGGCGGGTCCGCTTCCTGGTCGAAAGCCGCACGCGTCTCGAAGAGCTGGTCGCGCTGGCGAAGGCTTTGTCCCTCACGCTTCAGGTCGGAGTCGAGGTCGACGGAGGGCTGCACCGCGGAGGCGTGCGCCGCGTGAGCGACTTGCCGGAGGTGCTCAAGACGTTTGTGGAGAACCCCGGCCCGGTGCGCTTCTGCGGAATGCTCGGCTACGACGGGCACGTGACCGCAGCGCCAGGCGCGCCAGGGCTCGAGGAATACGCAGCACGCAAGACCTTCGGCGCTTTCGAGACGACGTTCGCCTCCTTCATCGCCAAGCTGAAATCGGACTTCCCCTCGCTCTGGCGCGACGACCTTGTCTTCAACAGCGGCGGCACTGAGACGTACGCGTTGCATAACGACGGCCCAGCGAACGACATCGCCGCCGGCGGAGGAATGCTGCGGCCCGCATCCTACGGAAACCTCTTCATCAAGGCGCTTCAACCCGCGCTCTTCGTTGCCGCCCCGGTGATCCAGCACATGGACACTTTCGAGCTCCCTTTTGGCCCCGCCCAATCGACCCAGGCGTGGGACGGTCAGCAATCCTTCACGATGTACGGCGGCGGCTGGCCAATGCAGTTCGTCTGGCCGCCGAACGTTCAGCCTGCGCCGGTCGAGTCAGACTCAGAGGGCGCGAACATCGTCTGCAATCAGTCGCTGATGATCGGCCCTGCGTCGCCGGCGATAGGTCCCGGTGACTGGGTCTTTGCGTACGCCCGGAAGTCCGACCTGATCTTCGTCTTCGAGAACATTCTGTTGGTTCGCAGCGGCCGGCTCGTAACCGAGCGCTGGCGCGGCTTTCCCCGGCGTTACTGAAAGGCGAAGGCGGTTACCGTGACCCGCGCAACGCCATTTTCTGTCTAGCGGTTCTTCAAGCTTCCAGGTCCCGCGCCAGAAGATGCGGATCCTGGTGAACGAAATCGAGCGTCACACTGAGGACCCTTGCCGGTCGAGGTTCCGAGCGACGACTTCTGGGTTCAGTCAAGAGACAGACGTGTCCGCGATCGCACGCGGGTGAGTGCGCGCCGAAGACGGATGGCCCGCTGGGCGGGCACGCCGGGCAGAAGCTCACCGACTTCGGCGTCGCGCGGATGCTCGATGGAAGCTCTGAGACCTCGCCAGGGGCCGTCATCGGCGAGCTCGCCTACATGCTCCCGCGACTCCTTCGAAGGATCCGCCTTGCCGGTGTTGATCACCGGTCGCACGCCCTGAGTACGTCGGGATCGCGTCCCGAGCGGACTGGGCCGGGCAGATCCTTGTATATTCATAGGTAGTCTATGAATATACGAGGATGTCCATTCTGGAACGCCGGCGATGGTTTGAGCGCCTCGATGATGCGGTGAAGCATCATCCGGTCAGCGTGCTCCTCGGACCACGCCAGTGCGGAAAGACGACCCTCGCGCGAAGTCTGGCTGAGCGCCGCAAGGCCCATTGGTTCGATCTCGAAGTCGCATCGGATCGAGCGGCGCTTCAGCATCCCGAGTTCGCCTTATCCGGCCTCGAGGGTCTGGTGGTGCTCGACGAGGTGCAGCGCCAACCGGCACTCTTCGCGGCGCTCCGGCCCATCGTCGACCGTGCCCACCGGCGCACCCGCTTCGTGCTGCTGGGCAGCGCTTCGCCGATGGTGGTTCAGGGAGTGTCTGAGTCGCTCGCAGGTCGGGCGCACTACCTTGAGCTGAGTGGATTCGGCGTCGATGAGGTAGGCGCCAAGAACCTGGCTCGCCTTTGGCTGCGGGGCGGCTTTCCCCGTTCGTTCCTGGCGTCAACCGCCGAACGAAGCGCCCAGTGGAGAGAGGACTTCATTCGAGCTTTCCTTGAGCGGGACCTGCCACTGCTGGGCCTACGAATCGCGCCCGAAGCGCTGAGGCGCTTTTGGCTCCTGTTGGCCCACACCCATGGGCAGATTTGGAACGGCTCGGAATTGGCGAGGGCGATGGGCGTGACCCAACCGGTGGCCAAGCACTACCTCGACTTACTCACCGGAACCTTCATGGTCCGCCAACTCAAGCCATGGTTCGAGAACGTAGGTAAGCGCCAAGTGAAGTCTCCAAAAGTGTACCTGCGCGACAGCGGTCTGCTTCACCTGTTGCTCGGCGTGACCACGCGCACCGAGTTGCTGGGGAGGCCTCAGCTCGGACCTTCCTGGGAAGGCTTTGCCCTCGAGTCGGTGCTGGCCGCCGCGAAGAGCAAGGAGGCGTATTTCTGGGCAACGCAGGCAGGCGCCGAGCTCGACCTGCTGTTGATGCACCGCGGGCGTCGTCACGGGCTCGAGTTCAAGGTGTCCGACGCGCCGACGATGACGAAGTCTCTCCATATCGCGCTCGCCGACTTGAAGCTCCAAGACGCTCAGATCGTCTACCCGGGTACTCGACGCTACCGGCTTCATGAACGCGTCGAGGCAGTTCCTCTGGCCGAAGCAGTGTCGTGGGTGGCGGCGCTCTAGACATTGCCAAACGTCAACCGCTCACTTTTGCGTGGAGCTGTGCCCAATCCAGCCTGGCCTCTTCGGCTTCACCGCGCGAGCGCCGGTCGCCGCAGCCGCTGGCGAGTGACCTCACCCTTCAAGTGCTGACCGAAATTCGCGACGAGCCGCGCAAGTCGAACGAACGGCTTGAGCGGCTCGAAATAAGGGCAGGTTTCCCTCGGACAAAGGGTCTTCGAGACCCCTCCGGGGGGTTCTTGTTCCGTCGGTGTTCCGTTCGGGCAGAGGGACGGGATGGGACGAGGTGGGTGCGCGTCAGATCGACCCCGACCGCGTGATCCTCGGCTCGGAACTTGCCAGCTCTCGCCAGCTCGACGATTCGCTTCTTGTACTCGGGTGGTTACTCCGTTTCATCTTCGGCATCGTTCAGTCCTTTTCCCACAGTCGGTTGGACTCTTCGAAACCGGGTCAACTCCAACTCCAACATTGACCTGCTCACACGCTGACCGAGGTGAACCATGAAGGCCACCGCCTACCTGCGTGTCCGCTCCCGCGCTCAAGACCACGCCACGCCACGGCTGGCTACCGAGAGGGCGGCTGCTGCCCGCGGCGACACCGTCACCGTCTGGTGGTGACCACCCTCACGGAGAGGCGAGAATTGCGTTCAACTTCTGACTTGCTGCTGTACTGCGGAGGATCGCGGTGTGGTCATCTGGAAAGCCGATCACCTGTTTAGCCCTGCATTGTGCTTTCGGCTCCAGCTGGCTCCGTAAGGCGATTGTGCCGTCGCTGCCGTTGCCCCCTTCGAACCCGAAGAACAAGTAGTACGGAATCTCAGGCGGAAGTGGCTTCTCGAGCAAGACCGTTAGAAATGAGCTGCCCTGCGCGACATCAATCCATGACGGCAACACGACGGGTGAGCGATCGACGCCGAACTTGGCAGACTCCACCCCGCCCCACGGGGTGGAGATAGTCACGAGCAGCGACACGTACAGCGGAGAAGAATGCTGAACGACTTGAGCAACAAAATCGCGCGCGACCAACCCCCCCATGCTGTGAGCCACAACGTAAAGCTTCTCGAAACTGAGTCGCTGCTTCAGGTCATCAACGATCCGGCGCAGCGTCGAGCTGGCCAGCGAGAGACGAATGCCGCTGTGATAGCTGAATACCCAAGCTTGAAAACGAGTGTGGTCAAGCCTCTCGATCAGGGGGG